>JAHEEC010000112.1 GCA_024640885.1 Bacteroidota bacterium
ACCCTGGACCTGCCCCAGAAATGGATGTCAGTCCTTTCGATCCAGCGTGCCTCCGTCTCCCTGATCGGGCGGAACCTCTGGATGTGGTCCAACATCAAGTACGTGGATCCTGATGCAGGGAGCGATAACCTTCAGACCCCCTCATCCAGGAATCTTGGTGTGAATATCAATTTAATTTTCTGATGCAACGGCTATGAAAAGAATAAAATATATCATCCTGCTGGCAGTTTTTGCATGCAATGGTTGTGAGACTTACGATTCACTTACCCTTGATCCCAACCGGCCCACGGAGGTCCACCCGTCCCTCCTTCTAACCAATATCGAAGCCGGGACCTTCAGCCAGGTATCCACAGGTGCAGGATTCGCCTGCCGGTACATTGTCTTTACCGACGGTTACAGTACAAGCCAGTCTTACGGTTGGCAGAGGGCTGGATTCGGAGGCTACGGCACCCTCCTTCAGGTGCAGAAAATGATGGAGGAGGCGGAAAAGATCGATCTCGTGAACTATCTGGCCCTTGGGAAGTTTTTCAGGGCATATCACCTGACCCAGATGACCATGACCTTCGGGGATATTCCATACAGTGAATCCATGAAAGGGAATGAGGGTAATTTTGCACCCGCTTACGACCTTCAGGAGGAAGTTTTTCAGGGGATCCTGCAGGAGCTTACAGAAGCCAATGAGATGCTCAGCAACAAAGGCGGGGAGATCACGGGAGATATTATCTATGACGGAGATATCCTGAAATGGAAGAAACTGGTCAACACTTTTAAATTAAGGGTGCTGGTAAGCATGTCAGCCAAGGAAGGAAATTCAACCCTGAATGTGGCAGGGCAGTTCAGGGAAATCGTGAATGACCCTGCAACCTTCCCCATCTTCACCACTCTTGAAGAGCAGGGACAGCTTGTGTACATCGACCGGGATGATAACCGCTACCCTCTTTTTAATGACAAGTCGTCCCAGACTGCCACATACATGGAAAAGACATTCGTGGACCTGCTCAAAGCAAGGCGCGATCCCAGGTTATTTACTTTTGCCCTGCCGGAGAAAAGGGCTGTGGATGTGGGCCAGCCAGGCTACGAAAATAGCTATTCCTCCTACGGAGGCCTGGATGCAGGCGCATACGTGGCGGACAATGTCCAGCTTCTTACGGAAGAAGGCATCGGTTCGCCGCTGAATCCCAGGTACTACTTTGATCCGGAAAACGAGCCCTGCATTGCCATCGGTTATCCCGAACTCCAGTTCAACCTGGCCGAGGCGGCATTCAGGGGATGGACCGACGCTGATCCGTCACAGCACTACAATGAAGGGATCAGGGCTTCCATGGAATTCTACGGGATCGATCCCGAAAAGATCAATACCTATCTCACCGGGAGACTGGTGGCCTGGGATGAGGCCAGGGCCATGGAGTTGATCAATACACAGAAGTACCTCTCCTATTTCATGAACTCGGGCTGGGAAGCCTTCTATAACCAGCGCCGGACAGGGATCCCCGAATTTGCGGTAGGCCCTGCCACCCAGAACGGCGGCCTGGTGCCCAGGCGCTGGATGTATCCCCAGAATGAACTTGACAACAACTTTGACAATGTGGCCGAGGCAATCAACAGGCAATTCGATGGAAATGACAATATTAACGGGGAGATGTGGCTGCTGAAACCCGAATGAAAAGAACCATCATTTATATAGCCGTTCCTCTCTTGTGCTGGCTGGCATTCACCGGGTGCACCAACCCTGCCGGCCATTCGACCATTCCGGAATGGATCACGGAGGCCCCTTCCGATTCGGCATACACGGGCATTGACAGGGCAGGTATTACCGTGCTGCCCAACGGACGCAGGATAACCCCTTACGGGAAGACCCTTTCGGTGGCTCCCCATCCCTATGGGCTGACCCTTGGTCCGGCCAGCAATGTGGCAGTGACAGCCAATTCAGGCACCTCTCCCCTCTCCATCACCATCATCAGGGACCTGTTCGGCGAGGACCCGGTTATACAGCAGGTTCCCGAAGGGGTGCAGACCGATCCGGGCATCCTTGAATCCGTATTCATGGGACTCGCCATTGATCCTTCCGGGAAGCGGGTCTATGTGGCGGGGGGACAGGAGAACTGCATCTACCTCTTCAGCCTGGAGGACGGCTCCGGGCAGGGTAAAATCGACTGTTCCTTCGTGAATGATTCGCTGGACTATAGCCACGGCTACATCGGTGACCTGGCCCTTTCCAGTGACGGCAAAAGGCTTTACGGTGTAGACCAGATCAACTTCAGGATGATCATCGTGGATACAGAGCGCAGACAACTCATCGCCAGCATCCCCGTGGGGCGATACCCCTTTGGAATCGCCCTGTCACCTGACGAAAAAGAGGCTTTCGTGGCCAACGTGGGCATGTATGCATATGACTGGATCCCGGGGATCCATCCGGGTAATTTCAAGGACAGTGCACTGACCTTCCCGGTCTTTGCCTACCTGTCGGAAGAGTCCATTCATGGCATCCATTCTGACACCCTTGAAGTACCGGGCCTGGGTGACCCCAACGTCCCCGAGTCTTTCTCAGTCTGGGGCATCGACCTGGAGAACAACCAGGTCACTTCAAAAATCAAGACCGGGTTCCTGGTTGGAGAAAAGATTGAGGGATTTCCGGCTGTGGGCGGATCCAGTCCCAATTCGCTGGTAGCCACGGACCGGTTCGTGTTTGTGAGCAACGGGAACAACGACTGCATCTCAGTAATCGACAGGGATTCCAGGACCCTGGTCAAGGAGATCCGGCTTTCACTGGACCCAAGGCTTGCCAGCCTTCGAGGCATCATCCCCTTCGGTCTTGCACTCTCCCCGGACCACAGGAGGCTTTACGTGGCTGAATCCGGTATCAATGCCGTAGGGGTCATAGACATTGAGAAGCTGGAACTGGTGGGGCACATCCCTGCAGGATGGTTTCCTTCCAAGCTTGCCGTTTCCGGGGATGGCAAAAAACTGGTGGTGGCCAATGCCAAGGGTTTTGGAAGCGGGCCCAACGGGGGATCAGGTTTTGACATGGGTCCCGAAGGAAGTTATATCGGCGGTTTGATGAAAGGTTCAGTCACAATCATGGATATCCCGGGGAAAAATCAACTCATGGAGCTTACAAAACAGGTGGAGGAAAACAACGTGAGTTTTACCCCTGTCAAAGAGGTCATAAAAAACAGAAAAGATAACCCGGTTCCCGTCTATCCGGGCGAAAGGGATTCTCCCATCCGGCATATTGTCTTTATCTCCAAGGAGAACAGGACCTATGACGAAGTTTTCGGTCAGGTTGAAAAGGGAAAAGGGGATGCCCGCCTGGCCAGGTATGGCGCCCATGTCGATTTTTCAAACTGGAGGGGTGTCAGGTCCATGAGCAATGCGACCGTGATGCCCAACCACCTGGAGCTTGCGAGGCGGTACTCCATATCGGATAACTTTTACGTGGATTCGGACCATTCAGCCGACGGGCACCGGTGGCTGGTATGCACATACCCCAATGAATGGGTGGAGACCAGTGTTTCGGCAAGCTACGGGGGAAACCGGGATATGAGGAATGATTCCAGGGCGCCCGGGAACTTCGCATTCGTGGGAGCCTCAGGGGCCATCTACCCGGAGGATTATAACGAAGCGGGCTCCATCTGGGACCACATGGAGAGGCACCAGGTCACATTCTGGAATTTCGGATTCGGGACCATGTTTGCCCCCCACATCACCGATGACCCGGCTTTCAAGGAGACAGGATACCTGCAGGCGGTGAACTATCCTGTACCTGCCCCGATGTTCCACAGGACCTCCCGCAAATATCCCACCTACAACACCTCCATACCGGATCAGTTCCGCGCGGACCGCTTCATTGAGGAATTTTCCGAAAAATGGATGGACGGGAATGAACCCATGCCCTCGGTGCTCACCGTCATCATTGGCAACGATCATGGTGCCGGTGAAAGGCCCGAGGAGGGTTATCCATTCAGGGAGAGTTACATGGCTGACAATGACCTGGCCCTGGGGCGCATCGTGGAGTTCCTGTCCCACACCCCCTACTGGAAAGAGATGGCCATCGTGGTTACGGAGGATGATTCACAGGGAGGGGTCGATCATGTGGATGCCCACCGGAGCATATTGATGGTGATCTCCCCCTACGCCAGGAAAAGTCACGTGAGCCATGTGCACACAAGCTTCGGGAGCATCTTCAAGACCTTCTGGAACATCCTGGGCCTCCCCTGCCTGAACCAGTTCGATGCCACAGCCACGGACCTTTCGGATATGTTCGGCAATCAGCCCGACTTCACTCCTTACCAGGCACTTGCGGTGGACCCGG
Organism: Bacteroidota bacterium; assembly: GCA_024640885.1. GTDB lineage: Bacteria > Bacteroidota > Bacteroidia > Bacteroidales. The sequence continues at coordinate 4,313 of JAHEEC010000112.1, forward strand.
AAATCTTTGATCCCGACCTGGCCTACGATCCCCTGGACGAAGAGTTTAACTGGTCCTCACTGGGTGAGTCCCCCATTCTTGACCATCCCGAATACCTGAAAGAGGACAGCAAAATGCAGGACAGCCTGAGACTTAAGGAAGGAGATTAATTTAACCGGGGCCTTTGTCCCCCGACGAATAAGCACTAATATTGCATCCCCGTTATTAATTATTATAAAGAGGAGAGAACGAATGAGGTTGAGCGTAAAGCGTACAAGGAGTTATATTTTATGTGGAATTTTAATTCTGACCATTGCAAACCATGGGCTGATGGCTCAGCAACTCCAGCCCTATCTCCAGTCCCCAACGGATACTTCCATATGGGTCAGCTGGAAGACAGATGCGAACAGTGAATCGAAAGTAATTTACGGAGCAGACAGTACCGCAATGACCCAGCAGGTCACCGGGCAGTGCCAGGTCCTCTCCGATGCCGGGTATGACCAAAACTATTTTTACCACAGTGTACGGATGAATGGACTTGAGCCCGAACAGGCCTACTATTACAGGGTGATTACCGGAGATTTGCAGTCTGCCACACACCGGTTCATCACCCAGGCCCCCGCCGGGAAGGGAACCGGGACCTACAGGTTCCTGGTGCTGGGTGATCACCAGGTGAAAGGGAGCGGCCGTTACGAAACACTGATGAGGGCAGCCAGGGAGAAGATCTCGGAAAAATACGGGGAACCTGTGGAGGATCACGTGCAGCTGATCATCAATGACGGGGACCAGGTGGACATGGGAACCCTGGACCAGTATGAATTCATGCACTTCAAACCCTCTGCGCTGCTTTCGGGCAACATTCCCATCATGACCACGGTGGGAAACCATGAGACCTACGGAACACTTGGACTGGCTGCCTATTATGACCATTTCTTCTATGATCAACTGGGGTACCGGGGGATTGTCAGTCCGGGCGGGGAGAATTACTACTCCTACCAGCAGAAGAACATTGTCTTCGTCCACCTCAGCAGTGAACATCCGGATGACCAGCAGGAGGCCTGGGTGCAGCAGATCGTGGATTCGGTCAAAAATGATGCCTCGGTTGACTTCCTGATCAGCATCGGGCACCGGCCCATCCAGGCAGAACAATACATCGGGGACATCTCCCAGTATATCCGGAGCAGGATCATTCCCATTCTCGGGCAGACTGAGAAATCCACCCTGTTTATCGGGGGGCACCACCACCTTTATGCCAGGGGACAGGTGCGGGATTTTCCCATGTACCATATTATTTCGGGAGGGGCATCCTGGGACCAGTTCTGGGGACAATCCACCGAGAAGGATTATGACGATGTGCAGATGACCATCGATTACTGGACCTACCAGCTGGTCACCATTGATGCCGACGCCGGCACAATGACGGTGGAGTGCTATGCTGCGGGAAGCCCGAAGCTTGGATTCACCCTGGACAATATTCTGATTGACAGTTTCTACAGGAAGTTTCCTGCGGTTGCACCGGCCACCCCGTCCATTATCACCGGGGTGCCGGCGGATTCGGTGGATCTGCCCTACACCCTCGAAAGTTCCCCTTACCCCGAAAATGCTCCTGAACCATACAACAGCGTCCAGTTCCAGGTCTCTTCCGACCCGGGATTTGGCAAGCGGGAGGTGGACCTGATCAGGGACTTCGAGAACCTCTACGGGACCACGGGGGATCCATATTACCTCCCGGTGGATATCCATGACACTGTGGATATCTTCAGGTACACCATCCGGAAAAACAGGCTGCCCAACGGGACCTACCATGCAAGGGTGCGTCACAGGGACCGGAACGTCACCTGGTCGGAGTGGTCACAGCCCTTTGAATTCAGTGTCCGGGGCAGTACCGGCGGGCCACCCTCCATCTCCACTGCAAAAGATATTTATATCCCCGGAGAGGCTGTCCAGGTGGATTACCAGTTCGGACCCGGAAACGATCTTGACTGGATTGGCCTGTACAGGATGGGTGATTATCCGGGATCTGTTCCTTCCTCGGACTGGGACTATGTATCGGGAGCCACCGGCACCGTGACCCTGGTTCCGCCCGGACCAGGACAATATTACGTTGCATTTCTTGAAAATGACGGCTACTATGAGCTCAGTGAAAGGGTCACCATCTATGTGGTCTCGGAGCCTGTGCTCACCCCGGATAAGGCAGGCTATGCACCCGGCGATCCCCTGGAAATATCCTTTACCAACGCACCGGGGATCCCCAACGACTGGATCGGTATTTACAGGACGGGGGACACACCCGGGGTGATCGCCTCCACCCTCTGGGCCTATACCCAGGGTGTCTCCGGGACCATCCCTTTTGAAGGGCTGGATGCAGGATACTATTTTGCTGCCTACTTCCTGAACAACGGGTACATGGAGACCGGTGAAAGGGTCATTTTCTCAGTGGGTACAGACCTGGCCCAGGTAGAGGCGGAAAGCGGGATTTACCCGTCAGGTGAAACCATCAGGATCAACTATGAAAACGGTCCCGGGCTACCCACCGACTGGATCGGGCTCTTCCGTCAGAACGCCCCCCCCGGAACTGCCCCTCTGGTGGAACGCCTCTTCACCCCCGGAACCCAGTCAGGCCAGGTGATCTTCGATACGGTGCTTGAACCCGGACCCTATTTTGCGGCCCTGTTCATCAACAATTCCAGCATCCGGATCTCCAACAAGGCATCTTTTGCAGTTGAAACAACCAACGGCGAGGCAAGCGGGATGAGAGACACTGGTGAATTTCAGATCCTTCCCTCCGGGAGTCCGGGCATGGTAAGGATCGTTGCGACCGCTTCCCCCGGTGAGCCCTGCTCCATTTCCATTGCGACCATCACAGGCGCAGTGCTCCTTGACCGGTCCTGTCATGCCCCTGCCGGATCCTACTCTGAAGTGATTGACCTTTCGGGCAACGCTCCCGGTATCTATCTGGCCATGTTCCGGAGCGGAACAAGGGTGATTGTGAAAAAATTCCTCCTAAACTGAATGAAATGAAACCAACAGAAAGAATCAGCAGAAAAGAGTTCTTAAAGACAACAGGGACCCTGACCGCCGGGGCCCTGGTAACCCCGGCCCTTGTGAAGGGTGCCAGCTTCGGATGGCAGGGAAAGAAAACCCGTGTGGGGATAATCGGATGCGGAAGCGTTTCCAATGCCTACTTTCCCCACCTTTCGGAGTGTCCCTATGCGGAAATTGTGAGTGCATGCGACATTATTTATGAAAAAGCGGTGGCCCAGGCAAAAAGATTCAATGTCCCCAACACCTACCCCCACATCGACCAGATGCTGGCAGGCGCTCCGTTTGACCTGCTGGTGAACCTGACCGATATGCAGGAGCATGGCAGGCTGAACAAGATCGGACTGGAAGCCGGAAAACATGTATGGAGCGAAAAGCCGCTGGCCAACCACGTCCCTGAGGGCCGTGAATTGCTGGCGCTGGCAGAAAAGAAAGGGCTGCGCATCTGGGGTGCTCCCGTGGTGGTGAACAGTCCGCAGTTTGCATTCATGTCTAAGGCCATCCAGGAAGGAAAACTGGGTAAGGTTGCAGCAGCCCACGCTCATTATGGCCACCGGGGTCCCACATGGTCCGCCTTTTTCTATGAAAGGGGCGGCGGAAGCATGCCGGACCTGGGTGTATATAACCTTGGAACACTGACCGGACTGCTGGGCCCTGCCAGGTACGTCACGGCCATGACCAGCATTGTCACCCCGACCCGGAAAACGGACAACAAGGGGGAGATCAAGGTGGAGGCCGAGGATAACGCCATGGTGCTGATGGATCATGGCAATGGCATCATTTCTCATGTACAGTCGGGTTTCAACTATTTTGATCCCTACGGGCACACAGGTACCGGCCAGGACCACCCCACGGTCATGGTCTGGGGGACCAAAGGCAATATGGGACTCATCGGGTACGACTGGGCCCCATTCGGGGTTGACCTGGCCACCCTGGATCACGAAGAGCCGGTCAGGTATGAAAAGGATGCCAAAGGTTATGTGTGGCAGGAGGGAGCCTCACTGGTGGCCGAAGCACTTGCTACGGGCAAGGAGACCCTGGTGACCGCCAGGCATTCATTGCACGTGCTGGAGATCATCGAAGCCGCCAGGAAATCTGGAGAGACCGGGGAACGGGTCAAGATAGAGACCACTTTTAAATGGCCGGTGGTGTAGCAGTCCAAGGGATCTAAATGACAGGGCATCACTCCACCCTGACCACTTCGGTGCCTGGTCCGATCCCGTTCTCATTGAAGGCTTCGATCCGGAAATAGTAGACACGGTCCCTGTCCATGCCAGTGAAATAATACTGGTTTGAACCATACACCATCATGTGGTTGTAGAGCTTTTCGGGATCGGTCCCCACCGAGATGTTATAACCCGTGGCATCATCCGAGGCCTGCCACTTGAGCCAGGCATTCCTGGGTTCACTCTCTCCCCGGAGCACCACGAAATGGTTGACGGGATCAGGCAACACCCCGCTCCCCTTGCCGAATACCCGGAACCCGCTCAGTGCAAATTTTCCGGTGGGCACCTGCAGGTTTTCGATCTTAAGGAACCTGGCCATGACCGGCTGCTGCAGTTCCACATAATCATGCGGCACATCGGCAAGGTTGTGTTGCTTATCCACCAGCATCTCCCACTCAGCTCCATCCACAGAACTATAGATGGTGTACCGGTGGAAAATGTCGTGCTGTTTTCCCATCAGGGCGGCATCCTGGTCCGCATAGTTGACCTGGATCGCATGGATTCGGCAGACCGATCCAAGGTCACTCTCCAACCACTCCCCTCGCGCTCCGCTGGCAGCGCTCCAGTAGGTCCTGATGTCTTCGTCCACCGCAAAGTTGGCGCCGTAGCCCCCCAGCGTGGAGGAGACCTTCACCGGTTTGTTATAATTAAGCATCATCCATCCTGTGAAAGAGGCACCTTCAGAAGTCGGATCACTCTCCCCTCCCCCGGACTGGCCTGGAGACTGCCCCGGGAAATACCAGGGATAATCACCGTAGGCCGTATTGCACCAAAGTATTCCGTCCGCGTCAAAGGCGGCAGGCCAGAATCCGATCCGGCGTTCGAAATTGTTCTTTACCGAGATCACCGTGGTTCCCACATGCCACAGGTGACCGCCTTTATCGAGAAAAGTGGCACCGTGCCCTGCACCCCTTGCGAAACCGCCCGGTTTGTAAGCGAATGGGTTGTGTTGCTGGTAAATAAAGGGTCCCAAAGGGTGGTCACTTACATAAACCCCGTCGGCATACCCTGAAAATTCAGTCCCGGGTGCTGCATATTGGAGGTAGTACCTGCCGCCATGCTTGTTCATCCATGCTCCCTCCACGAAAGGGTTGAGGAAGGTATTGTCAGCATGTTCCCCGAAACGTTCCCACCCATGCAGCTCATCCTGAAGCCACAGCAACTCCTTCCTCTCTCCCATTGGCTCGAAAGTGCGGGGATTCACCTCCTGTCCATAGATTGGATAGGTATTGCTAGAGCCCCAGTAGATAAATAGTTTCCCGTCATCGTCCAGGAAAAAGGCAGGGTCCCAGGCCCCCACCTGGAAAGAGTCAACCACCTCGGTCCAGTCATCCTCCGTCGGATGGGTACTCATCCACAGCGGGAAGGTGCGCGTATGTGTGGACCCGATTAACAGCAGGGTATCTCCCTTGGCGAGAACCGCAGGTGCACATAATTCATCCCATACCTGATGCCAGGGTTTGAGGAACCTGCGGGGTACGAATTCCCATGATGCCATATCGTTGCTCCACCAGTACCCATACTGGTTGGTTGAAAAGAGGTAGTAGTGGTCACCCATCAGGGTAATGACCGGGTCGGCCGTGGCACGGTGCTTTCCCTGCTCCGTAAAGTTGGGTATGGCATTATAGGCATAATCAAGATTCATGGGATTGCAGTAGGTCCGGACCTGTGCCGGTGCCGTTCCCACAAAAATCCAACATAAGATCATCAACACATAAACTTTTCTCTGTATCATTCTTTGGATCATGGCGTTTGCATTTAATCAATAACCGGTGACGAAATAAAAACAAGGGAAGCTTGCCGGGGGCTCCAC
>JAHEEC010000113.1 GCA_024640885.1 Bacteroidota bacterium
TGCAGCAGGAGAGCTCCGATCATGGGACGGTCTCCCTGCTCGATCTGAAGCAATTTCCCAATTCCCGTTTTCATCACGATATAAGCAAATTACAAGTACGGGATAAATTGTATAGCTTTTGAAAAAACTAATGAACAGCGCGCCCTGATTGAACATTCCTTTGGTTTGATTGTAGAATATCCTTATTTTATTGACGTAAAAACAACAGCTGCGATGTTTGGTGACCACAAAGAAGTTTCAAAGAAAATAGCCCTCCGCCGGGAGGTGATTTTTATTTTCCTCTCCGGCCTGTTCCTTGGGACCCTCGCCGTTCTCAATATACTGGGGATATCCAGGCAAATTGATCTCTCCTTCAACGTTGGATCAATCCGGATCCCTTTCATAGTTTTTGTGGGTGTGCTGCCTTATCCGATCACTTTCCTCTGTACAGATTTTATCAGTGAATTTTATGGAAAGAGACGGGCAAATATGGTGGTCTGGGTTGGCCTGGGGCTGAACATATGGGTACTATTCATCCTCTGGTTAGGGGGGGTCCTCCCCCCGCATACAGAACTGGGAGCAGATGGATTACCTGCAGTAAACCATCCAGACAGGACCTATTTTCAGATCCGTCAATGGACCAGTATGGCCACCCTGGCATCTATGATCGCCTATCTTACAGCCCAACTGGTTGATGTACATATCTTTCACCGCCTTAAAAAATTCACCAGGGGCAAGGCCCTCTGGCTCAGGAACAACGGATCCACCCTCACCAGCCAGATGGTGGATTCCATCGCTGTGATCCTGATCACCTACTTTTTCACCAATGCCATCTCCATCACTCCGGGAGATACTGTGGCCCACGGTCTCATTATCCTGATCATTTCCAATTATCTCTTTAAAATGACTGCGGCGCTGCTGGATACCCTCCCCTTTTACATCGGAACCCGATGGCTGAAAACCTACCTTCAAATCGATCCAGTGGAGGAATACAGGAGAGAAAACTCTTAATTTTGTTTAAGAATATATCTCATTTTATAAACAATAGGTAATACAGAACGTTAAGATATAACAACTGAAAGGCGGTTCATTTGAAAATCCTGACTTCGCAAATAGATTCCTCCTCTGAAATCTTCCAGGAAAGAAAATCCTGGAACCTTGAAATGCTGGATTCCCTGAGATCCAGGCTTGAATTCGTTACAAAGGGAGGACCGGAAAAAGCGCGAGATAAACATATTGAACGGGGCAAGTTGCTGGCCAGGGACAGGATAAACCTGCTTGTGGATCCCAATACCCCTTTCCTGGAACTGAGTCCCCTGGCTGCCATAGACCAGTACGATAACCAGTTCCCTTCTGCCGGCCTGGTTACAGGAATTGGGCTGATCCATGGCAAGGAGGTGGTCATCATTGCCAACGATGCCACTGTGAAAGGGGGAACCTATATTAAAGAGAGCATTAAAAAACATTTGCGTGCACAGGAGATTGCGTTGCAGAATCACCTTGCTTGCGTCTACCTTGTGGATTCAGGTGGGGTGTTCCTGCCCAGCCAGGCAGAAGTATTTCCAGACCGGGATGATTTCGGCAGGATCTTTTTCAACCAGGCACAACTTTCTGCCACCGGGATCCCACAGATTTCAGTGGTAATGGGATCATGTACGGCAGGGGGTGCTTATGTTCCGGCGATGAGCGATGAGACAATCATTGTCAAGGAGCAGGGAACCATATTTCTGGGTGGGCCACCCCTGGTGAAAGCGGCCACAGGGGAAGAAGTAACAGCAGAGGACCTTGGAGGGGGAGATGTGCATGCCCGAATTTCCGGAGTCGCTGACCACCTGGCTGAAAATGATCAGGATGCCCTCCAGATCTGCAGGGATATTTTTGAGACCCTCCAGGTTCCCGAGAGGCAACAGCTTGATAAAATACCTGCCAGGGATCCCCTTTATGATATTGAAGAGCTTTATGGAATCATTCCCAAATCGAACCGCGAAGCGGTGGATGTGAGGGAGGTCATCGCCCGGTTGGTGGATGGAAGTGAATTTTCAGAATTCAAAAAGGAATACGGAACGACCCTGGTCACAGGCTTTGCACGGATTATGGGTTTTCCCGTGGGGATCATCGGGAACAACGGGATCCTGTTTTCCGAATCTTCCCTGAAAGGGACCCATTTCGTGGATCTTTGCGACCACAGGGGATTACCACTGGTGTTCCTGCAGAACATCTCAGGGTTCATGGTGGGGAAGCAATACGAACACGGAGGAATTGCGAAAGACGGGGCCAAAATGGTACACGCCGTGGCCAATGCCAGGGTACCCAGGTTTACCATCATTTTCGGAGGCTCATTTGGTGCGGGCAACTATGCCATGTCCGGACGTGCCTACGATCCCCGTTTACTCTTCATGTGGCCAAATTCAAAGATATCCGTGATGGGCGGCGAGCAGGCTGCCGAGGTGTTATCAAGCATTAAAAAAGAGCAGCTCCAGGCTCATGGGAAAGCTCTATCAGATGAAGAGACAGAGCGCATCCGCAGGCCCATCCTTGAAAAATATGAGGAGGAGGGATCGGCATATTACAGTTCTTCCAGGCTATGGGATGACGGGATCATAGATCCTGCTGATACAAGGCGCATACTGGCACTGGGGATCTCAATGTCGCTCAACCGAAAATTCGGATCCACCCGAAGGGGTGTATACAGGATGTAGCATGGAATCAAAGCAGCACATTACCACTTTTATCAAAAATTCTGTTGCGACCATTGCACTGAACAGGCCACAGGTTCACAATGCCATGGATATTCAGACGATCCGGGAAATATCCCGATCGATTAAGGAACTGGAATCGGAGCAAAAGATCAGGATGCTAATTTTAGAGGGATCGGGCCCGAATTTTAGTGCCGGGGCAGATCTGGACTGGATGAAGAAGGGGATGAAACAGGATCGGGATCAGTTGAAATCCGAGAGCCGGGAGCTTGCCGACCTTTTCAGCACCATCGCAGATTCAAGACTGATTGTGATCAGTGGACTGCATGGCAAAGTGATGGGAGGGGCCAATGGCCTGGTGGCTGCTTCAGATATTGTCGTGGCGGAAGAGACCACCACTTTTGCGTTTTCGGAGGTGAAACTGGGCCTGGTGCCGGCCACCATTGCCCCCTTTGTTTTAAGAAAGCTTGGAAAGAGCCGCACCGCAGAACTGATGCTTACAGGCCGGACATTCACAGCACAGGAAGCAATGACCTTCGGGCTGGTTCATTACACCTGCCGGGAAGGCACCCTCCGGAATACCATGGATGAGATCGTGAAGGAGCTGTGTGCCAATGGTCCTGAAGCATTGATGGCGGTCAAGAATTTATTGCATTGGCTGGAATCGGAGCCTCCCGTTGAACAACTTGGAGAGCATACGGCAGGTGTTATTGCAAGGCATCGAATCTCCCCGGAGGGACAGGAGGGGATGAAAGCTTTCTTTGAGAAAAGGAGACCGGGGTGGCATGAAGCAGATTAATTTTCATAAGATCCTTGTGGCCAACAGGGGAGAAATTGCCCTGCGTGTGATCCGCACCATCCAGGCTCTGGACAAACTTGCGGTGGTTATCCATTCAGATTTTGACCGGGATCTTCCCTTTGTCACGGAAGCCGATGAAGCCTATTCCCTTGGCTCGGGGGACCTGTCCCAGACCTACCTGCACATAGACAAAATTCTTGAAATCGCTTTGCTTGCGCAGGTAGATGCAATTCATCCGGGATATGGATTTCTTGCTGAGAATGCTGAATTTGCAAAGGCCTGCAAGAAAAAGAAGATCCAGTTCATCGGACCCGATTCGGAAGTGATCTCCCTCATGGGTCATAAATCCAATGCCCGTGCCAAGGCCCGTGAACTGGGCATCCCGGTCCTGGAAGGGGTTGTAGAAGATCTGGAATCTCTTATTCGAAACAGCGAAAAGCATCCCTATCCCCTGCTCATAAAACCGGTTGCCGGCGGTGGCGGTAAGGGAATGCGGATTGTCAGGTCAAAGGAACAGTTCGAAACCGAAGCCAGGGCCGCCTCCCGGGAAGCCAGTACCTATTTCGGATCAGGTGATCTGTACCTGGAAAGATTCCTGGAAAATCCGAGACATATTGAGGTCCAGGTTCTTGCCGATCATCACGATCATGCGGTCCACCTCTTCGAGAGGGAGTGCTCACTGCAAAGACGGTATCAGAAGATCATAGAAGAGGCACCCTCGGGATCGGTGACACGGGAGACCCGGGAAATGATCACCTCTGCAGCCCTGGATCTGGCCAGGGGAATCGGTTACACCAATGCAGGAACCGTGGAGTTTCTGATGGATGAGGAACAAAATTTCTATTTCATGGAAATGAATACGAGGATCCAGGTGGAACATCCGGTCACAGAGATGATCACAGGGATTGACCTGGTGAAGGAACAGATCACCATTGCCGAGGGCCAGTTGCTCTCTTTCCGGCAGGAGGAAATTTCACTCAACGGCCATGCAATTGAGGCCCGGATATATGCAGAAAATCCCGAAAATGGATTCCTCCCCTCCACGGGACGAATTGATACATTTCAGATGCCGGAGCAGAAGGGTGCCAGGATCGACAGTGGATTCAAAACAGGTAACCTTGTGGAGCCATATTATGATCCAATGCTTGCCAAAGTAATTGTTGCCGGGAAGAGCCGTGAGGATGCACGCAACCTTCTGATCAGTGCCCTCAAAGAGGTGCGCATCACAGGACTGCGAACCAACCGGGATTTTCTCATCGGCCTGCTGCGCTCACCCCATTTCAGGGAGAGAAGGATCCATACCGGAACTGTGGACCAGGAGATTGAGTCACTGCTCGCCATGAACCGGGCCCACAGGGAAACCCTGCCGGTTGATCACCTGCTTTCCGCAGCTGCCCTGATCGCCCTGCAGAGATCTCCCGGGTCAAAAGAGTGCCCGGGATCCACATGGCAACAAATCGGACACTGGCGGATTCTTCCCGAGGTCATCCTGCTATGGGAACACGAACAGCACAGGATCAGGTATGAGCTGCAAAAAGGCCGTGAACGGATGCGGCTCCACATGGGTGACCGCCATTACCAGGTGGCACTCGAAAGGTATGATGGCAGCCATTACTGGATCAGGATCAACGATCAAATCATGAAAGTTTGGGGTGCCACAGACCGTTCTGAGATCCTTCTGGATCATGACGGTCACCTTTTCAAGCTTCGACGAATGGATATACTTGACCGCAGGTTTATTCGTTCAGATGAGAGCAGGATCGCACAAGGAACCGGAATAATTTCCGCGCCGCTGAGTGGAAGGGTCGTGCAGATCACTGTCAAGGAGGGAGAGGTGGTTTCAGATGGAGACCAGCTCATGGTCATCGAATCCATGAAGATGGAGAATAAGATCCAGGCCACGCACCATGCCACAGTAGAGGAAATCAAGGTTTCAGTTGGAGAACAGGTGCAGGCAAACCAATTATTAATTACTTTAGCTTCTACATGAGAGATCCATTCTTAAATAATGCACATTACGAATTAAGGCAACAGGTAAGGGACTTTGCTGAAACTGAAATTAAACCCCGGGCCGCAGCACTGGATGAAAAATCCCTTTTTTCCACGGAGCTCACCATGAAAATGTTTGACATGGGGCTCCTGCGCATTAACCTGGCTGAGGAATACGGGGGAAAGGGACTGGATACACTGTCATACATCATTGCAGTGGAAGAACTTGCAAGGGTGGACGGGTCACAGGCAGCCACAGTAGCCGCTCACAATTCACTGGGGATCGCACCTATTTCAACCTATGGGACAGAGGAACAAAAAAAGCGGTTCCTGCCACTGCTCACTACCGGCAGGAAGCTCTGGGCCTTCGGACTCACAGAACCCAATGCGGGCTCCGATTCCAACAATACTGAAACCACTGCTTCGCTTGAGAACGGAAAATGGGTCATCAATGGGGCCAAGATCTATATTACCAATGTTTCCTCGGACATGGCCGGTGGGATCACCGTACAGGCAGTGACAGGTGATAAGGGTCAGGGCAGGAAAGAGCTTTCGGTGATCCTTGTGAACAGGGAGACCCCCGGGTACAGCGTGGAAACCATTCAATCCAAAATGATGTGGAGAGGGGCAGATACCGGAAAAGTGCAATTTGATCAGGTCCTGGTTCCCGAGGAAAATATCCTGGGAACCCGCGGAGAGGGTTCACGGATCATGCTGGCTACCCTCGATGGCGGGAGGCTCTCCATTGCAGCCATGGGTCTTGGACTGGCACAGGGAGCTTTTGAAATGGCCATGGAATATGCATCAAAAAGGGTGCAATTCGGCAGGCCCATCCGAAGCTTCCAGGTAAATTCATTCAAGCTGGCCGACATGGCCACCAAAATTGAGCTGGGGCGCACCCTGCTCTATAAAGCCTGCTGGCTCAAGGATCAAAAGCTTCCATTTGGCAAAGAAGCAGCCATGGCCAAGCTTTACACCTCGGAAATTGCCAGGGAAATTGTCAACGAGTCCCTCCAGATCCATGGCGCACACGGGCTGATGAAAGAGAATCCCGTTGAGCGCTTTTACCGGGATCAGAGGATCCTTGAAATTGGAGAAGGCACCTCGGAAATCCTCCGGATGGTAATTTCCAGACACCTGGGGGTAAGATAAATATACGCTACAGTGGAAAGCCTGGAAAACAGAAAAAAGGATCACATCGAACTTGCATTCAAGTCCCGAACCTCGGTTCCGGAAATGGACCCAAGGTTCCATTATGAGCCTATGTTGCAGGGCCATCCTGAAGGCGGTTTGAAGCCCTTTACTTTCCTGGGGAGGGAACACCGTGTTCCCATCTGGGTAAGCAGCATGACCGGGGGAACCAAACTGGCAGGAAGCATCAACCGGAACCTGGCCATGGCCTGCAGGGAGTTTGGCATGGGAATGGGGCTGGGTTCATGCCGGATCATCATGAAAGATGATACCTACTTTGAAGACTTCAACATGAGGGATGTGATTGGCGAAACCCTTCCACTCTGGGCCAATCTTGGCATTGCCCAGGTAGAGGAGCTCGTCGGGAACAGGCAGGTCCCGCAGGCCACTGAACTGGTGAAGAGATTGCGCGCTGACGGATTGATCGTACATGTGAATCCCATGCAGGAGTGGTTCCAGCCCGAAGGAGATATCCTGAAGGCTCCTCCTGTGGATACCATCAGGCGTCTGCTGGATCACTTCCCGTTTCCAGTCATTGTGAAGGAGGTTGGCCAGGGAATGGGACCCGGGAGCCTGAAGGTATTGCTTCAAATGCCTCTCCAGGCCATTGAGTTTGCTGCATTTGGAGGTACTAATTTTGCAAAGGTTGAACTGCTCAGGGATGAAAATGGAAACCGGGACCTGTATGAGCCCCTTTCAATGATCGGGGAGGACGTATTTTCTATGCTGGATTATGTGACTGAAATCGTGAGCGGCGAAAAACCCCTTTGCAAAGAACTAATCATCTCCGGGGGAGTTACAAACTTCCTGGACGGATATTACCTGGTAAAAAAATCACCTCTCCCTGCTGTCTATGGAATGGCTTCCACTTTTCTGAAATATGCCAGGGAAGATTATGACACATTGAGGGATTATGTGGAAAGCCAGGTCAGGGGTCTGGAAATGGCCTATGCATACCTATCCATCAGAAAGTAGCATGCCCGGACACATCATCCATGGTTTTTCCAAATTGTCACGCAGTGAAAAACTGACCTGGCTCCGGGATCAAGAGAAACTTTCAGAGGCCGCACTGGCACATTTGAATGGCCATCTGCACCCCGATCCCAAGCTTCAGGGGATCTACGAGGAGATCAGTGAGAATAACGTATCCAATTACTATCTGCCCCTGGGCCTTGCTCCCAATTTCCTGATCAACGGAATCCTGAGGACGGTACCCATGGTAACCGAAGAGAGTTCGGTCATTGCCGCTGCCTCCCACGCTGCCAAGTTCTGGGCCATGCATGGCGGTTTTCATGCGGAGGTATTGGGAATCCTGAAAAACGGCCAGATCCATTTCACATGGTCGGGATCGGAACGGGAATTGCACAATGCATTTGCAATGATCAAGGAGGAATTGCTGCAATCCGTTGAGTCCATTACCCGGCGCATGGAGGAACGTGGAGGCGGAGTGGAAAGCCTGGAGATCAGAGCAATGGGCCCGGCCCTTGCTGGGTTCTACCAGTTATTTGTAACCTTCCGGACTGCCGAGGCCATGGGAGCTAATTTTATCAATTCGGTGCTGGAAACCATGGCCGGAAAGTTTTCCTCGCTGATGAAGGAAAAAGGACCAGGGGGAATCCTGGAAATCATCATGTCCATCCTCTCCAACTATACCCCCGACTGCAGGGTCAACTGCCATGTGGAGGGCGACACCCATATTTTTGACCCGCTGGTTCCCACCATGACGGGGGAGGAATTTGCCCGGAAATTCATGAATGCCGTCCAGGTAGCAATCCATGACCCCTACCGGGCAGTGACACACAACAAAGGTATTTTTAACGGAATGGATGCCGTGATCCTGGCCACAGGAAATGATTTCAGGGCCGTGGAAGCCTGTGGGCATGCCTTTGCATCCAGAAACGGAACCTATAGCAGCCTATCAAATGTGGAGCTGTCCAACGGCCAGTTCAGGTTTTCCCTTGAAACCCCTCTTGCCGTCGGAACCATTGGAGGCACCACAACGATCCATCCCCTGGCCGGAGCTTCCCTGGAGATCCTTGGCCATCCTACCGCGGAACAACTGATGGAGGTGGTGGCGGCAACCGGGCTGGCCAGCAACTTCAGTGCACTTCGTTCGCTCATCACCACCGGTATTCAGAGGGGTCATATGAAAATGCACCTGGGCAATATCCTCCGCCAGCTGAAAGCCACTCCCGTCGAATCGGAGATGATCCGATCCCATTTCAGGGACCGGACCGTTTCCTATGCCGAGGCATCCTCGTTGCTTGAATCAATCCGGAACCAAAACCCCAAACAATGAACACCTTCCATGCACATGGTAAACTCCTGGTCAGTGCTGAATATATGGTGATGTTCGGTTCCCGTGCATTGGCAATCCCTCTCCAGTTGGGGCAAACCTTACACCGGATCAGGTCCGAGCATCCCAGGAAATTTTCCTGGAAAGCAAACTACGGGGAGAAGACCTGGTTCAGCGCCACCCTGGAGCCGGGAAGCCTCAGGATCATTGACACCAGTGATCCAGCCAGGGCCGAGTGGTTGCGCAGGCTGATCCGCGCCTCCATTGATTTGATGCCCTCCTTCCAGGAGGATCTTTTCAAGTGGGATGTGGAGACCCGCCTTGATTTTTCACCCCTGTGGGGATTGGGAAGCAGTTCCTCGGTGACGGCACTGATGGCCGAATGGGCCGAAGTAAATCCACTTGATCTTCACTTCATGATCTCTGAAGGTTCCGGCTATGATGTGGCCTGCGCCATTGCCAGCGGACCCATCCAGTACCAGATCAGGGACAACGCACCCCATTATCAGCATGTCCCATTCCTTCCTCCCTTCTCCGACCAGATCTACTTTGCCTGGCTGGGATCGAAACAGTACACTGAAGCACACCTTCGAGAGATTAAGGGAAAATTTCAGCCGGAATATGAGGAGATCCACCGGTTCAGCTGCATTACCGAGGCCATGATCGAGGCAGGGGACCTCTCCACATTCATGGAGCTGATGGAGGAACATGAGGAGGCCCTGTCGAGTTTGCTGAAGAAGGAAAAGATATCCGATTCATTGTTGCATGGGATCCCCGGAACCACTAAATCCCTGGGTGCCTGGGGGGGCGATTTCGTAATGATCGCCTCCGAAGCCGATGAAAAAGATTTGTTTAACTATCTTCATGAGAGGGATATTCAAGTCATCTACAGGTATAAGGAGATTGTGTATGGAGGAGACGTACGGAAATAGGCTCAGGCTCGAAGCATCCACGGTCAATCCGGCTTTCCTCAATCCGGTTTCAGGCGCACTTGGATGGTCATGCCCGTCCAACATCGCCCTGGTCAAATACTGGGGGAAAAGGGAACCTCAATTGCCCCTGAATCCATCCCTGAGCATGACATTGCAAAAAGCCACGACCCGGACGCGGCTGGATTACAAATTCGATCCCGGGGAGAAAGGTCCGGTGGTGAAATTTCTTTTTGAGGGGAGTCCCGCCACTGCTTTTGAGGAAAGGATCATCGGTTTTATCAACGGATTACAGCCATATATTCCGGTGCTTGCACACACTACCCTCCGGATCGAATCTGAGAACACCTTTCCGCACTCCTCGGGGATCGCCTCAAGCGCTTCTTCAATGGGCGCCCTGGCTATGTGCCTGGTGCAAATGGAAGG
>JAHEEC010000240.1 GCA_024640885.1 Bacteroidota bacterium
ACGTGCAATCTGGCATTGAAGGTGTACTCAGTCAGATCGCCGTCTTCTCTTCCGGGCTCCTGCTGGCATTTTTTGTCATGTTCAGTTTTGTGGAGATCTACCATGTGACCTACCTGCTCTTTGTATTCCTGGTCATCTGGTTCTTTATCGGGCTCGCCCTTTACCGCAGTTATCTCAGGATGCTGAAGGTTACCCTGGAGTCGGACCGCATAAAGGATAGCGTGGATCTGAGCCTGAAGGATATGGTGAACCTGGATCTGGAGCAGACTGCCTTTCCCATGGAGCTGCTGGAGTTCAATGCCTACTACTTTCATTATACCTCCAGGGAAAAACTCATTACCCTGCTGAGCCACAGAAACCCATCGGTGAGAGGGCTCATCTGGGATTACCTGTTAAACAGCTCCCCGGGGCTTCCTGATCTGACCATCAGTCAGATGCTGATCAGGGAGAAGGAGCCGGAGGTGAAAGCACGGATCCGCAGGCTGGGACAGCGAAAACTGAGATCGAGGCTGGGCCTTCAGGAGGCTTTCATAAAGGAACGGCTCGACCGGTTCTCCAAAGAAATCACAGAACCTGAAGATGCCATCGGAGAGGCGTTTCATTCGGGGGTGAGGAATGAGATTTTTGCCGCGTTATATCATGTGGCCGAGGTGCATGACCAAACCTTTTTTCCCGAAGTGATCAACCTGTTGAGGGATAAAGATCCAGGCATTCAAAGTGTGGCCATCTCTACTGCCGGGGTGATCGATACGGGCGGGATCGGGGTAAAACTCATGGATTTTCTCGATCATCCCAGGTTGTATGCCACAGCCTGGTCCGCACTGGTTCACCAGGGTGAGAAGGTTCTGGAGGAGTTGGAGACGGCTTTTTACAGGCCCGAAGCCGATATTAAATTGCAAAAAAGGATTGTCTCTGTGATCTCGGCCATCGGCAGTGATCGGTCGGTGCAGTTGCTGCTGGATAAACTTGACTACCATCACCGGGAGGTCTTTCATGCCGTGGTCAGGGGATTGTATGAGAATAAGTTCCAGGCCTCTGAAATACAGGTTGCGCTGATCCAGAACGCGATCCTCAGGATGGTGCACACCGGCACCTGGAACCTGGCGGCCCGGATCTCGGTGAGGACCGACGATCCGGGGGGAAGCCTGGCAAAGGCCATTGACCATGAAATCTGGGATGTCAATGAGGTGATCCTGATGCTGATGTCCATGATTTTTGACCGGCGTTCAGTGCGTCGCATCCGGCTGAGCCTTCTTGACCGTCAGTCCGATGACCGGGGAATGGCCATCGAACTGCTGGATCTCTTATTAAGTGAACCGTTAAAAAGCGTCCTGATCTCTTATTTTCATGATGTTTGCGTGAGGGATAAAATTGACAAACTGAAAGAACTTTACCCAGTTGACATCTTTCCGGTGGAAGTTTTGATGAAGAGGATTCTGAACCGGGATGGTACCCAGATGGGTGATTTTATCAGGATTTGCGTCCTTGAAAGAATGGGCAATGCGGATAGGTTTTTTGACGAACAACAGATAATTGCCCAGGGATTTCACCCAAATCCTAAAATCCGTGAAACCGCAGCGCAATTATTGCGTAAAAATGATCCTGAGCGGTACCACATGGTCACGGATCGTCTGGATTTCCCGGACAACAGTTTCCCGGAGCATGAAGATGCAGCCAGGTGGTATATGGATACCACCATGAAGCTGACCGCCTGGAGGTTATTTTTAAATGTGGGAATTAATTCCCTGTTTAAACTGGTTTCAGGGCTTCAACCAATCTCCTGGGAATTGCTTTCCGATGGGGATTATGTGGTCCTTGCCAGATCAGAGGCGGCAGAGGAGAATAATCCCCTTTCAACGGGTATTGCAATTATTGCGGGGCACCAGCCTGAAATGTTAGAGCAAATTCGTTATCTTGGTACTATCGGAACGTGCGAGGTGTACATGATTGAAAGGGGAGAATTCATTGAACTTTTGTTTGATGATAGGAGTTTATTGCACGTTTTTTGTAACTTTTTGAACCAGACGGCTCATCCTCTGGTTTAAGAAGATGATTTACCGATAATGAATTGAACCATGAGCGAACCCTCCATGATCAGGACCGGGGTGCTGGAAAGAAATCCATTTCCGGGCATCAGGCCATTTACCTCAGCTGAGGATAAGTACTTTTTCGGCAGGGAGGGTGCTGTAACGGAGCTGCTTAATTCCCTGCTGGCCAACAGGTTTGTCGCTCTTGTGGGTGCTTCTGGCATTGGTAAAACTTCACTGATTCAATCAGGGATTATTCCTGAACTAATCACCAATGAAAAGCAGGAGTGGGTTCCGGTGACCATCAGGCCCGGCCAGGCACCCCTGGAGAATCTAATCCGGGGATTCCAGAAAGTATTTCCCAAAAAAATTACTGAATCCGATGTACAATCATTTCTCTCGGGCACCCAGAGCCTTGGCGACCTGATCAATGAAAAGGGGCTGGGAAGCCACAATTACTACCTGGTGGTGGACCAGTTTGAAGAGTTGTTCAGGAATGGATTATCGGCAAGGAAAAAGAAAAAGAACGGGAGGACCCCTGAGACCGTCCGCTTCGTGGATCTTCTGGTGAAGGCGGTAACTGAGGAGATCCCTGGGATCTATGTAATGCTTTCTATTCGTTCCGATTATATCGATGCCTGTTCAAGCTACCGGAACCTTACCGAACAGATGAACAGGTCCAAGTACATCCTTCCTCAAATGACCCGGGAAGCAGTTTCAAGAGCGATAATGGGCCCCATCAGGCTGGCAGGTGCAACCGTCGAGCCGGGGTTTGAGGAATACCTGCTGGATGACCTTGATGAGGTGGATAGCCCGCTTCCCATGTTGCAACATGCATTGAT
>JAHEEC010000241.1 GCA_024640885.1 Bacteroidota bacterium
ATCGGGGTTGAAGTAAAAATAGCCCTTGTTCTGGATTTCCCTGGAAAGTTCATTTCTGGAGTTCGTCAGCTTCTCCAGGTTGAACTGGTCCCCGGTCCTGATTTTTTCCATGAAGCTGCTGAGCCTGATCAGGGAATCAACTGGTTCATTCAGGGTATCTGAAAGGATCTTTCCGTAAGAGAAAGCCGGTTCAATCTCCACAAAATAGTGAACCCTGGCTTTTTTTGGATTCCTGTTGCTGGTATC
The DNA here is from genome assembly GCA_024640885.1 of Bacteroidota bacterium. Lineage (GTDB taxonomy): Bacteria > Bacteroidota > Bacteroidia > Bacteroidales. The sequence goes on from JAHEEC010000241.1 coordinate 247, forward strand.
CACATTGGCCCATGCACTGGACCTGAAATAACCCAGGTCAAATAGTTCATTTTCAATCACATGCGTCCTTAGATCGGGGTTCACATTGGAGATAAGCACCGGTGGAGATGATAAGGTCTTAAAGAGCCAGCTGGATAATTTTTTTTGTGGATCGGGTTTCCAGTAATTATACACCCACAGGCCTATGGGCGGGAGCATCCGCCTCCCGTATACGCCATTGTTCACCTTGTGATCGGTGATCGCTTTGATTTGGGATTGGACAGCAGGGGGGACCTCTGCACCCTCAACCGGGATGACCTCTATGTTGCTTCTTCCAGTATAGAGTACCTGGTCGTCAGCCAGAAAGCGGGTATTCGAACAGGCCGAAAGCAGCACCAGCATGGTTCCCAGGAATATGTTTGGACTTAATCTCATTTTTGTTGTTTCCTGGTTTTCTTTTTATCTGGATCCCGCTGCCAGATCTCCCTGAACAACCTGTATCGCTTCCTGTAGGTGATCCCCACACCCGTGGAAATTACCTCACCTTCAAATACATCCTCGTATGCATGCTCATTGTAGACCTTCAGGAATTTGGTGGCTGCCGAGTCCAGCCTGTATTCAAAGGAAATATTGTTTATTGACAGGTCCGAGGCTCCCGGCTGGTTACTCAGATCATTCAGGCGCCCGGACAGTTCGATCTGGGCACGTTCATTGAGCAATCCTTTCCTTACCTCGTAGGAGAGGCTGGTTTTTGTCTCCTCCCCTCCACCTGCAGTAGCCGCCACGTAGGAGTCAAGACCGAATGAGATATCGATATTTTTAATGGTGGTCTTGGTCAGCTGGTTCAGCTGGGAGGCCACCAGCTGGTTGACCTGCTCGGTCATATAGTTGGTGGAGGTGGAGATCCCGGGCAGGTCGATATTCTCAAAAAGAAGGATGGTGATGGCCTGGCGCATCTGTTCTTCAGGGCTCAGGGTATTGATGATGCTCATCAGGTACTGGTCAGAGGTGCTGATGGTGAACAGTACATCCAGATCTGACAGGCGGTTCGAAAGTTGCAGGATCACGTTGAAATCCACATCCCTCTGTTTTCCATCAACCGGGTTGGTATAGGAGCTCCTGACCCTGCTCTGAGCCTCAATTTTGAGCTCCGGGTCCTCCACCATACCGTTCCACCTGATGTAACCGCCTTCGGTGAGCCGGAAGGATTTAGCCGGCCACCCCACCATTTTCAGATCAGCTGTTCCTTCGCTGATCTGATACATGCCTGCAAGGGAGACCTGGTTGCTCTTGAGCATCTGGTAATTTAGAGTTCCTCCCCCCCTGATCATCATGTCGATATTATAGATCCGTTTGGAAAGATTGAAGTGGATCCTGGTGGAAGGATCAATTTCAACCCTGGTCTCGATGGATGATTCGTTGAGTGATCTGGAACCCGTTTTTGACTCCACAGGCCTCGGAGTTCCCAGCTGGGAATGGTCCACGAAACGAACGATTCTTTCACTCTCGGAGAGACTGAGGTCCTCCGTATGCCTGTAAAATAGGTCGCTTCCCCCGGCCAGATGAACGCTGCCCCTGATGACCGGGCTGCCCAGGGGTCCCTTTATCGACAACCGCGAATCGATAATTGCATTCCCGTAGAGTGAAGCATTATCGTCCTTTCCCCTGTTCATTACCTGCAACTTTGATGAGGATATGCCCAGGTCAGTGCTGATAGCCTTGCTGTCAGTGAAATCCACGAATCCATCCACGAGAAGTTGGCTGTTCACCGAATCCAGGATCCTGAAATTGTTGAAAATAAGCCTCTTATCCCTGAATACCAGGCTATCAGAGGGGATTTTGAATCTTGAATTCAATGTATTCACCCGTACCCCGGCGTTGTGAATGTGCAGGCCGCCACTGTATGCCTCCTTCCGCTCGTCGGAAATCACATTGAAATTGCCCGATACGGTTCCCTTTAATTCCGAGAGGTAATCCCGCACCAGGGGTTGGACGGTATTCAGCGGAAAAGCTGTGAAGGCAGTACGGAAGTTGCGGGTTGTGCTGTCACGAACCTCTCCCTTCATGATGAGGGAAGAAGAATCCAGATGGGCGGAAAAGTCCATTGAATAGTTTCCTGGACTGTCAGATTGCAGGGAGCCATTTGCGCCTATCTCGTTGAATTTCAAATCATACCAGCTTGTATTGTTGATTTTGAGATCGGTGCTGAAATACTTTCCGGAGCCCTCATTCAATTGGTAATTCAATGCACCGGAAATGGACCCCATTGGATTGCCGGGGATCGAGTTTTCAAGCAACAGTGAAGCAATGGCCACATTGGTCAGCTCCAGGCTAAACCTGCGCATCTCATCATCGGTTCTTGCCAGCAGGTGAAGCTGAGCGCTATCGGTATGCATTCTCAGATCAGGCGTAAAGGTCCTGTCCGCGAAATCCACTGTCAGAAGGTCGGGGGTATCCATCAGCCACTTTTCCCTGTTCAGGATCAATTGCCTGGACGGGACCTGCAGCACGATCTGGTTGCTGTCCACCGCTGCTGCAACTTCAATTCCGTAAACGATCTCATTCCGGGTGTTGAGGAGGGAGAGATCCGCTAAAGCTTTCCAATTTGAGAAACGGCTGTTTAACAATATCTTTTTTGT
>JAHEEC010000242.1 GCA_024640885.1 Bacteroidota bacterium
GCGGTCTGGACGGGACTCGAACCCGCGACCTCCGGCGTGACAGGCCAGCATTCTAACCAACTGAACTACCAGACCTTATGCTATTGGTGGCTATGGATAATTCTCTTGTAAGAACTTGCATCATTAAATGCGTGGCAAAAATAGATGATTTTTTTAATTCAACAAAAGAAAACACCCAATTATTTTCATGGCTGTTTTTACGACTGGAATTCAGTCATCCAGATACCTGATCCAGTCGATCACCCTGTCAGGCCATGTGGAGAGATGCCCGTTTCCAATGGCCAGGGAAAAGCCGTGTCCTCCATAGGGATAAACATGCAGTTCGGAGGTGATTTGATGGGCCCTGAGGGCTTCATAATATACCAGGCTGTTTTCAACAGGTACGCTTTTGTCATCGCCTGAATGCACCAGGATGGCCGGGGGGGTATCGTCCGTAACCTGCAATTCATTGGAGAAATAGGTGACCAGCTCCGCATCGGGATTATCACCCAGCAGGGCCCACTTGGATCCCGAATGGGTGAAATCATCATTGAAGGAGATCACCGGGTAGATCAGTATGGAGAAGTCGGGCCTGCAGCTGACGCGATCCACGGGATCGTCCCCGGAGGGGTTCCCCCCATCATAATGGGTTGATAATGTGGAAGCCAGGTGCCCGCCTGCTGAGAATCCCATGATCCCTATCCTGGCAGGATCCACGTTCCACTCTTCCGCATGGTACCTCACCAGCCTCATGGCGCGCTGGGCATCCATCAGGGGTGATTTGTAGGGAATGATATTGCTCTTTGAACCGGGCAGCCTGTATTTAAGTACAAAAGCGGCGATCCCATGGGAATTGAACCACCTGGCGATATCACTTCCTTCCCAATCATAGGCCAGGATCTGGTACCCCCCTCCAGGACAGATGATCACTCCTTCCCCTGTGGCATTTTTCTTTGAGGGCAGGAAAACGGCAATATCAGGCTGCTGCACCAGCCTGATCCGCACGATATCCGAGGTATCCCAGATGGTTACCTCCCCGGATTCCTGGTAATTGGGCGGGTCATTCTCCCAAAGCGGAATGATCTTGTTCTGTGCAAATCCTGAATTGGCAACCAGGATGCATAAAAGCAACAATGGAAATTTTTTCATATTCTGTCAATTTAAGTTTTTATCTGTCAGCTGGATCAATAGAACCACCTGTTCTTTTTCAAAGGGGGCGGAGATGGCGGTGGTCCCATCCAGTTCTGCTTGTTCCGATTTCTGTTCGCCCGTTTCCACGTCGAGCCATGTAACCATATAGTTGGCCTCTGTCACCCTCGGTACCAGCTTTACACCTTTGTAACGCTCAAGGAAAACAAGGTAATGTTCCCCCTCCTTTTGGAGTCCATACTGCTTCATCGTTTCATCCGCCGGATCCAGGATCGAAGTGGAAGGCTTCATTTCATAAAAAGGCACCCGTTTCATGGTCTCCGCCAGGTAGGAGAGTTTCTTCCTGAACACTGGTCCGCCCCAACCCGGGTTGTGCCCCGGTATGGGCCACCTGCCCGTTTCGTTTCCGGCGGTAAAGGAGTAGTCCAGGTTGTTGTAAGTTCCCCCTCCTGAAAGAATGAACCTCCATGCCTGGTTGATATAGAGATGATCCTCATGGGGCATGAATCCCGTCTCATCCAGTCCGGTTACCCCACCGATCCCCCGGTTCAGGAGAGCCGCATCCGGCAGGGCATAATGGAAGTTGATGAGCGAAATTCCTTCCGGAAGTACTTTCTGGTCATGCTGAAAATTGCTGATATTCTGCGCCAGGAGGTGTTTCTTTGGTGCAACGGATTCTTCATCACCGATCACCGATGCCACCCAAGCCTGCCATTCCAGGGATACCCCGTTGGCAGTTTCTACCCGTCTTTGCCAGTTTGCACGGTCGAACTCCTCTTCCCCCTGGTCCAGGTAGGCCGACAGGTTGGAATTGTCCGACCAGGGTTCATTCTGGATCTCAAAAAACAGATTGTCATATGAATTCAGTTCCTTCACCATTTTGCGGATAAATTGCTCCTGGTATTGCCTGAGGTTGCCGTTATACAATGTATTGACCCTCCGGAAATCCAGGTCACCCACACCGTTGGAATTGTTGACCGCATTAAACGGGCACAGTTCCCACGCATTCCCTGCATAGATGGATGTGAAGAGGGTCACCTCCACGATAATGTCTCTCGTGGCTGCCTCATCCATAAAATCCTTTAGCCGGTCAAAGTATTCAGGATTGAAACGGTCCAGGTCATAGCGTCCGTTCTCTGAGACCCATGGTGAAATGAACCGGCCCTCCAGGGGAGCCAGGGTGTTTTTCTCGATCCCGAAAATATTGTTAACGGGTTCGATGTAGGTACCTGAAAAGACACGGGTATAGTTGAATCCCTCCGCCTCAAGGGTCTCCAGGTAGGTCCTGTAATCAAAATCCAGATTGACAACGGCCCCGTAGTGCTCGGCTGAGGTGATCAGGATCACAGGTTCTCCCCGGTACTCCAGGTAGCCCGGGTTCGCGGGGTATAGTCGGAGTGTACCGGGTTCAATTTCACCTCCCGGACCGGTTTTCACCTCCCCCTGGTTCGTACATGAAACGAGAGCCGGTAAAAGGAGGGTAAATCCCATCAGGAGAAGAATCCACGATCTCATGGATTCTATGAATTTCTTAACTTTTATATATGATTTTTCCATTACAAAGGATCATTTTGATTTCTGGAAATAGTTCACTGCCCTGCTTTGCCGCATCTCTGCGCTCAGGCCCCTAATCACTTCAAGGTTTTCCTCTCTTTCGGAGATATTCACATTTTCTCCCGGATCCACCTCGTGGTCATAAAGCATCCTGGCAAATGCACTGTCATT
>JAHEEC010000114.1:0-1453 GCA_024640885.1 Bacteroidota bacterium
AATATTTTTAATCATTGGATGATAATCGCCCTTCAATCCAAGGGGCGGAGTATTTCGAATGGTATATACGGTTTGAATGGATTTGCGTGCGGCCTCCAGTCCATATCCCTTTCCTTCCAGGATCTTCTCGTAGGAGACCGTGTGCAGGTCGGTGAACCCGTCGCTGAACTCGATCTCCTCCCCGTCGATGGTGATGGAACGGAAGGTGCGCTGCCCTTTGGCCCTGACCCCTTCCGGGATATCGTTGTGGTCGATGCTCAGGAACCAGCGTACCCTTGCCCGCTCCAGCTCCAGGGTCCCGGCAGCCTTCTCCTTTTTCAGGAGATTGACCCGGTTCTCCTTCACATCGCCAAAGATCCAGGTAAGCATGTCGAAGAAATGGACCCCGATGTTGGTGGCCACCCCCCCGGACTTCTCCATGTCTCCCTTCCAGGAGTAGTGGTACCAGTTCCCCCGGCTGGTGATGTAGGAGAGATCGATGTCATAGATCCTGTCGGCCGGGCCCGTGCGGATCTTCTCCTTCAGGTCGATGATGGCCTGGTGGTGCCTCAGCTGCAGGATGTTCCATACCTGCCCGCCGGTCTCCCGCTCATAATCCTGGAGGGCATCGATGTTCCAGGGGTTCAGCACCAGCGGCTTTTCACAGATGGCATGGGCCCCGCTTCGGAGGGCGAAACGGATGTGTGAATCGTGCAGGTAATTGGGCGAGCAGATGCTCACATAATCCACTTTGGTTCCCTGCCGGTTCAGCTTGGCAATGTGGCGGTCAAAACGCTCGAATTCGGTAAAGAAATCGGCTTCGGGAAAGTAGCTGTCCATGAATCCCACGCTGTCGAACCGGTCCAGGGAGGCCACCAGCCTGTTTCCCGTATCCTTGATGGCACGCACATGCCTCACGGCTATGTACCCGGCCACCCCAATCACTGCAAAATTCTTCTCTTCTTTGTTCATGCTAGTTACATGCGGGAACAGTGTACGAAGATAATAAAAAAACGGGTTGATAACTTTCGTTTTGAAATCCTCGGATGACTGATTACTTTTACCAGACAATTGATCAAAAAATGATCCTCGGAAAATACATCAAACAGTTCCTGAACGACAGGAAACAGGTAGTTTTGCCTGGATTTGGGAACCTGGAAGTGAAAGAGTCGGGCGGGGGGATTCCTCCTTCCGGGGGCAGGATCAATCCTCCGGGTTTGACGGTCCGGTTCGACCCTCTATCCAGCAAGGATAACGGACTCCTGGCCAAGGCGCTGGCATCCGGCGAAGGGATGGATGTGGAAGAAGCCGGGCAGCAGGTACTGGAATTTGTGGATGACCTTAAATTCGCACTGGATAAAGGGGAGCCTTTTACCATACCAGGGACAGGGACCCTCACAAGGGACAGTGACGGGAAGGTCCATTTTAAAACAGACCCGGCATGGGTGCTTGAGCCCGACCAGTATGGGCTGGA
>JAHEEC010000114.1:1553-4295 GCA_024640885.1 Bacteroidota bacterium
ACAGAGAACAGGATGTACCGGGTAAGTGTGGCCTCCTATGCCACAAAGGCAGAGGCTGAAAGGGCCCTGGAGGCCATGAAATCAGAACCCGGACTGGGTTCCTGCTGGTTGTTGTCCAATTAAGGTCAGTTAATTTCTGATCCGTTATTCGCCCCGGCGGATGGTTCTACAAAGTGAAGGGACCCGTCCGGATTTTCAGAAAGCAGGATCATACCCCTGGATTCGATCCCCTTGATCATCCTGGGGGCAAGGTTCGCCAGCACACACACCTTTTTTCCTGGCAGGGTTTCTGCCTCATAATATTCTGCGATCCCGGAGATGATGGTCCGCTTTTCAAAGCCCAGGTCGACCTTCATTTTGATCAATTTCTTGGTTTTGGGAACCTTTTCGGCTTCCAGGATGGTTCCCGTTCTCATGTCCATGCGGGTAAAGTCATCGAAGGTGATCTCCTCTTTGCGGGGTGCTGCGGCAGCAGGCGCCTCATGCTCCTCCCTGGTCTTCATCAGTTTGTCAACCTGGAATTGGATCTGGTCGTCCTCGATCTTTTCAAAAAGCAGGAAGGCCTCTTCAAGGTGGCTGCCAGCTTTCAGCAGACCGGGGGATCCGATGAGCTCCCAGGAGGTCTGTGTGAACCGCAACATACCCCTCAATTTCTCCATGGAAAAGGGAAGGAAGGGGTCCAAAAGCAGGGTCAGGTTGGCAGTGATCTGAAGGGAAATATTGAGAATGGTACTGACCCTTTCCGGATCGGTTTTAATGAGTTTCCAGGGTTCCGTATCGGCAAGGTACTTGTTTCCCAGACGGGCCAGGTCCATGGCAGTTTTGATGGCTTCCCTGAACCGGAACTGCTCAAGGCTCTGTTCTACGGCCTTTCCTATGGTCCCGATCTCGTCCAGTACGGCCCTGTCGGAATCCTCCAACATGGTGATGGGTGGAACCTCACCCTGAAAATATTTATGGGTCAGGACCAGGGCACGGTTCACAAAATTACCCAGGATGGCCACAAGTTCGTTGTTGTTCCTGTTCTGATAATCTTTCCAGGTGAAATCATTGTCCTTGTTCTCCGGTGCATTGGCGCAGAGCACATATCGCAGCACATCCTGCTTTCCAGGGAAATCCTCCAGGTACTCATGCAACCAGACGGCCCAGTTGCGCGAGGTGGAGATCTTGTCATTCTCCAGGTTCAGAAATTCATTGGCAGGCACATTGTCCGGCAGGTTGTAGCTGCCTTCAGCCTTCAGCATGGTGGGGAACACGATGCAATGGAATACAATGTTGTCCTTCCCGATAAAATGAATCATCCGGGTTTCTTTATCCTTCCAGTACTTCTCCCAGTCAGGGGTCAGTTCCTTGGTGGCAGAGATGTATCCTATGGGTGCATCGAACCAGACATACAGGACCTTCCCGTCGGCACCTTCCACCGGGACCGGGATCCCCCACTCCAGGTCGCGGCTCACGGCCCTGGGCTGCAATCCCTGGTCGAGCCAGGATTTGCACTGTCCGTATACATTGGGTTTCCATTCCTTGTGTTCCTCAAGGATCCATTGCCGGAGCCAGGGCTCGTACTGGTCCAGTGGCAGGTACCAGTGTTTGGTCTCCTTCAGCACAGGTTTGCTGCCGCTGATGGTTGAAACGGGGTTTACAAGGTCGGTGGGGCTGAGTGAAGTACCGCACTGCTCACACTGGTCACCATAGGCGCCGGGATTCCCGCAATGCGGACAGGTACCTGTGATATAACGGTCGGCCAGGTACGCAGAGGCCTCTTCATCATAATACTGCTCGGAGGTCTTTTCAATGAAAACACCTTTTTCATAAAGGGTCCTGAATATTTCCGATGCAGTTTCATAGTGTACTTTGTTGGAGGTGCGTGAATATATGTCAAAGGAGATCCCGAAATCATCAAAAGCCTTCTTGTTCATGGAATGATACCGGTCCACCACCTCCTGGGGGGTGATCCCCTCGTTGCGGGCCTTCAGGGTAATGGGCACGCCATGTTCGTCCGACCCGCAGACCGAGACTACGTCCCTGCCCCGCTGGCGCAGGTAACGCACGTAAATGTCAGATGGTACATAGACCCCTGCCAGGTGACCCAGGTGAATGGGACCGTTGGCATAGGGCAGTGCTGAGGTGATCAGGTATCTTTTGTAAGTTTTTTTTGTCATTGCAGGATTGATTGGGATCGCACAAAGATAGTGATAAAAAGACGGCGCGTGCAACCCGTGTTCCGCTTTCGCAGGCTGATCTGCAGGGTTCCGGGACCATTAACCGGAAACATCCCGCATGAACAAATGGGAGGCCGGACGGGATGCCGAGCGGCTTGCGGCCCGTTACTTAATATCCCGGGGATACCGGATCCTGAGGTCCAACTGGAGGTGTGGCAAAAAGGAGCTGGACCTGGTGGCCCTTTGCAGGGGAGAGCTGGTGATCGTGGAGGTGAAATCCATGCATGGAAACAGGGTAAACCTCCCCTGGGAGGTGGTGGACCGGAAAAAGCAGCGGAATATCGTGCGGGCCGCTGAAGCATATATCCGTCACCATCATTGCACCTGGCCCACCCGGTTTGATGTGATCGCAGTGATCTACCATGCAGGGGGAGTGGAAATCGAACATACCGAGAATGCCTTTACTCCTTTGTCTGAATAGGGCCTGACCCCCTTTCCCTGCCATCGGCATCTATTTTATTGGTTAAGGTGCTTTGATCCTTTATTGAATCCAGGAAAGCTTCATCAATTTCAATCAGGT
>JAHEEC010000114.1:4395-8325 GCA_024640885.1 Bacteroidota bacterium
GAACTTTCCAATGTGCGGGCTACCCTGACCACTGCTGACCCGGTCTGGTTGATCTATGGGATGTTGCTGCTGGTGGCCTTCGTGGTAGTTCAGGGGATGATGTACCAGCAGAGCTTCAAGGCCATTCATGAAAAAATACGGTTAAGCACAGGGATAAACCTCTATCTGAAACGAAACCTGGTCAGTGTGTTCCTGCCAGCCGGGATGCTGACCAACATGCTGTTTTTCAATGAATCGGTAGAACGAAAAGATGGAGTAAGCAAGACCCAGATCTATTTTGCATCCTCCATATTTTCCATATGCTCCATTTTATCAGGCATCGTCGTGGGGATACCCGCTCTGGTATGGATGATTTTGAAGCAACGCATTTCAGGTCAAATGATGATCGGGGTCCTGGTGGTCTCCCTGATGCTGGGGTTGTTAATCGCTGCCGTGGTCAGTTTTATCCGAAAGGGATGGGTATTCCATCAGCTGGAAAAAAGAGCCCCGGCATTTGTCCAGGTGCTGGACGAAATGAGCCAGCAGGCATTCAGCCGCAAACGGTTCTTGCTGGTGATCGGATTATCGGTCCTCATCGAAGTCATAGGGATCTCGCACCTCTACATCGCGGTGAAGGCCCTGGGAGGCACCCCTTCATTGGCCATGGCAACCATTGGCTATGCCATTGTGTTGCTGTTGCTCATGAGCTCCCCTTTCTTAAGGGGACTTGGGGCTGTAGAGGCGGCCCTCACTTACGCGCTTACGCTGTTCGGATTATCCACGGTGATGGCACTTTCTGTGGCTTTTTTATTCAGGTTTTTTGAGTTCTGGGCGGTCCTGGTCCTGGGGCTTTTTGCAATGATCGCCAGGAGGGATAACCTGGTGATCAGGCTCCTGCCTGCGCTGCTGCTTTTTTTACTGGGACTTGTGAATATTATTTCAGGCATAACCCCGGCTTTGCCAGAACGATTGGAATCCCTTTCCGGGGTGATCCCCCTAGGGGCCATCCAGGCATCCACCTGGCTGGTCATCCTGTCAGGGATCATCCTGCTGGCCACATCCATATACCTGATTCGGGGATTGCGAAACGCATGGGTCATCGCACTGGTATTAAGCGGACTCTCCCTGGTTGCACACATTACAAAAGGGATTGATTGGGAAGAAGCAGTTGTGGCGCTGATCACCTTTGTCAGCCTTATTGCCCAGCGCCATCAATACTTTATCAAACCTGATCTGAAACTGGCAAAACGAAGCATTTTCCCTGGCCTGGTGACCGTCTCATCCGCACTCCTGTTTGGCACCATCGCTTTCTGGTTTCTCAATCCCCGCCATTTTGATATGGACTTTACACTGTGGAAAGGTTTCCAGGAATCTGTTTCCACCTTCTTTCTTTTTAATGCGGATCTCAAGCCCGTCACTCCCTTTGGAAAGCAATTGATGAACGGGATGCACCTGCTGGGTGGTATCACCATGGTTTACTGTGTCTATTTGTTGTTCCGCCCACTGATCATGCATTATGCCGCCACCGAGGCAGAGGACCATGATCGGGCCAGGACGCTCACTGAAAAATATGGGAACAGCAGCCTGGACTATTTCAAAACGTACAGTGATAAAAGTTTATGGTTCAGCACGGACAAGGAGGGTTTTGTGGCTTTTAAAACCTGGCGCAACTATGCCATTGCATTGGAGAATCCGGTATGCAGGGATGAAACCTCCCTGGCCGCCAATATCGCTGCATTTGATAATTATTGCCAGCAAAACGGATTGCGTTCAGCCTACTACCGAATCCCTGAAGGAAGCAAGGCCCTCTACGAGAAGCTTGGAAAAAAGCTTATTCCGGTGGGGGAAGTTGCGGTGGTTAACCTGGAGAGCTGGACCATGGATGGAAGCAGCAAAAGGGGATTGCGCAACGAGGTGAGTAAACTCATCAAACTCGGCTATACCTTCAATGAAAATCTACCGCTGCAGAATGACGCATTCCTTCAGCAGCTTAAGGCAGTCAGTGATGGATGGCTTAAGGAGCTGGACCGCACGGAGCTCGTTTTTTCACAGGGGTTGTTCAGCGAAAAAGAATTAAAGAACCACACCATTTTAAGCATTGAAAACCCGGAAGGAAAGGTGGTGGGGTTTGTGAACCTCATACCCGACCATGCCCCCGGTGAAGCCAATTTCGATCTGATGCGCAAAACCGAAGATGCCCCCAATGGTACCATGGACTTCCTGTTTGTAAAGATGTTCGAATACCTCAAAGGCAAAGGATTCAAATCGTGCAATATGGGTATGGTGCCCATGTCGGGCATCGAGGATCCTGAAAATATGCAGGAACGTGTCCTGAAACTGGCCTACGAGAGGATCCGGCAGTTCGGACATTACAAAAGCCTGAGGGCGTATAAAGAGAAATTTGATCCGGCTTGGGAGATGATGTACATGGCTTACGATGCCCCCTATGACCTGATCTACCTGCCCAATGCCCTTGAAAATGTATTTGAACCTTAAGATGAGCCATTCCATGATAAAAATTGTGAAATCCCTATCCATGATCCTTCTCGTGCTGCTGCCTGGTGTGAACACCCAGGTGCTGGGCCAGTCGGAAACCCACCGTTTTGCAGCGAATCTGACCGTATCCCGGGAATTGCAGGAATCTTGCAATCCGGAAGGAAGGTTATTTGTTTTCATTTGCCAGAACCCCAATGTGGAGCCGAGGAGACTGACATGGCCCAGTCCCACAAGACCATGTCATATTTTCGCCAGGAACATTGCGGATTTAGATGTTTCGAAAGGCTGCCGGATCGATCCGTCGGCTGATTGGACCAGCACCACGGGGTGGACCATGGAGGAGATACCCGAGGGGGAATATTATGTCCAGGTGCTATGGGACCAGGACCAGAATGAATCGGGCATCAATGCCCCCGGAAATTTATACAGTGAAAAGCAGAAGGTCCAGTTAGATAAATCAGTCCAGCTTGACATCTCCCTTGATCAGGTGATCGGGCCCGTTAAACTGGCGGATCATCCCCTGGTCAGGCTCGTGGAGATCACGAGCGATACCCTATCGGCCTGGTGGGGTAAACCCATGCAGCTTAAAGCCTCTGTGCTGCTTCCGCCAGATTACGATGCGAATGCACACAACGCATATCCCATCAGGTACAATGTGGCCGGGTACGGCGGCAGGTACACCAGGATCAACAGGCTGGTCAGCAGCAATGATTTCATGGATTGGTGGGATTCGGAAGAGGCGCCGCGGGTCATCAATGTGTTCCTGGATGGCGAAGGACCCTTCGGGGATTCATACCAGATGGATTCCGAAAACAGCGGGCCATACGGATATGCCCTGATCCATGAACTGATCCCATTTATCGAATCCAAATACAGGGGAACCACAACCCCTGAGACCCGCTTTGTGGATGGCTGTTCCACCGGGGGGTGGGTATCCCTCGGATTGCAACTCTACTATCCTGATTTCTTTAACGGGGTTTTTTCCTACAGTCCCGATGCCATTGAATTTGAGAACTACCAGTTGATCAACATATACAGGGATGAGAATGCGTTTTTCAACGAGTACGGGTATCTGAGGCCCATCATGAGGGATGTAAAGGGAGAACCGATGCTGTCCATCAGGGATTTTATTCAGTATGAAAATGTACTGGGAGCTTCCGATACCTATCTGAATTCGGGGGGCCAGCTCAGCGCCCATACTGCATTGTACAGTCCCAAAGGAGAGAACGGACTGCCCCGGCCCCTGATCGATCCAGTCACCGGGGGTATTGATCCGGAGGTGGCAGCGCACTGGAAAAAGTATGACTTTAAAATCTATGCCCGCGATCACTGGGATGAGCTGGGTCCCAAATTGCAGGGAAAGATCTTTATCTGGATGGGGGATATGGATAATTTTTACCTGAACACGGCCACCAGGGCATTCGATGATTTTCTGAAAAACACGAAGAACCCGGT
>JAHEEC010000114.1:8425-10144 GCA_024640885.1 Bacteroidota bacterium
TTGCTTGCTCCCGATGCCATGGTTCATGATGGCAGGTACTACCTCTATTACTGCATGTTCGGTGAAAATGCCGAGGGCGTGGCAGTATCGGATTCTCCCGTGGGCCCTTTTCTTAACGGGACTGCGATTGACGTGAATGGTTTCAGCCAGATTGATCCCTCTGTGTTTGTGGACGACGATGGGCAGGCATATTATATGTGGGGTCAGTTTGAGGCAAAAATGGCTAAATTGAAGCCCAACATGATGGAAATTGATACAGGCACCATCGTGGAGAAGGTGGTCACGGAAGAGGAACACCATTTCCATGAAGGAGGCTTTCTCATGAAACGCAACGGTATCTATTACTTTGTGTATGCAGATATGAGCCGGGGAGGCGCACCGACCTGCATCGGTTATTCCGTCAGCAAAGCGCCCATGGGACCATATACCTACGGAGGAGTGATTGTGGATAACAAGTTCAGCGACCCTGAAGTCTGGAACAATCACGGTTCGCTTGTGGAGTTCAGGGGACAATGGTATGTCTTTTACCACAGGGCTACCCATGGCAGCCCCTCCATGCGGAAGGCATGTGTTGAGCCCATCACTTTCCGTGAAGACGGGACCATTCCCGAAGTGCTGATGACCTCACAGGGTGCAGCAGCTCCGCTGAATGCTTTTGGAGTGATTGATGCCGCCAGGGCATGCATGTTATCAGGCAATGTAAGGATCAGTGCAGTGGCCGCCGATCGGGAAGCGCTGACCAAAATAATCCATGGTGACAGGGCACTCTTCAGATATCTCGATTTTAAAGATGGAGCAGACACTGTGCTCATGAGGGTGGCTCCCGGATTAAAACCATGCAGGGTAACAGTAGGCACAGGTGCCTGGACCGGTTCGCTGGGGACGGTGGAGATCCCTGCAAAAGAGTCGGATGAATGGATCACCGTGAAAGCCGCCATCAAACCTGCCACGGGAATTCACGCTTTATGGCTAAGCTTTTCGGATCCTTCCGTAAGGACCGGGTATGGATTTACTTCTGAAGAGGAGCAGGAGAAAGATAAAACCGAACTGTGTAAGGTGGATGCCATCTGGTTCCGATAATCCAGACTAAAATGATAAATACCATGAAAAGAAATCAGGTTGTTGTATTGCTTGCGATCACAATGGTGATTGCCTTTCTTTCAGAGTGTAACAGGGGTGTGAGCGATGAAGGAGCCCGGCTTGAAGCAGGCTTTGTTGCCCCCCCTGAAAGTGCCAAACCGCGTGTCTGGTGGCACTGGATGAATGGCAATGTGACAAAGGATGGGATCCGGGCCGACCTGGAATGGATGGACCGGATCGGGATTGGGGGTTTCCAGAACTTCGATGCCGCCCTGATGACCCCCCAGATTGTGGAGAAGCGCCTGGTCTATATGACACCGGAATGGAAGGATGCATTCCAGTTCACGACCCGTCTTGCCGATTCCCTGGGCCTGGAAATGGCAATTGCAGGATCACCGGGTTGGAGTGAAAGCGGCGGGCCATGGGTAAAACCAGAGCAGGCCATGAAAAAACTGGTATGGAGTGAAACAAGGATCGAAGGCGGCAGGTCATTTAAGGGCAGACTGCCCTCGCCACCCTCCACCACGGGCCCTTTTCAGAACCTTGCAATGAGAGAGGCATTTTCATTAACCGGGACCGGGGAAGCCCCGCCCCCAGAATATTATGCCGATGTGGCGGTGGTGGCATACCGGGTGCCCC
>JAHEEC010000243.1 GCA_024640885.1 Bacteroidota bacterium
ATTTTAGCGGGGACGGCGATATCTTCCAGGGGGTATTACTTCCCGAAGGGAATTATACCCTGGTACTTCAATGGGATGATAATTCTGATCCCACGATGAATACCACCACCACCGACCTGGATCTCTTCCTTTCCGATGATGTTGGATTTTCTCTTCTGGGCTTCAACCGTGAGAATGTGGGTGGTTTTCCCATAGAGGTAGTTCCATTTTCTGTACTTGGTAACAGTGTAGAGGCGAATGTGGTGATTGCACGAGCCAGCGGGGATGTACCGGTACACTTTAAGTACATCCTGTTCCGTGGAGGATCGCAGTTCGAGATGCTTGAATACGGAGACGGGGGTTCATCCACCATCGTTGGCCACCCCAATGCTGCAGGAGCCATTTCTGTAGGAGCTGTTCGTTTCGACAAGAATCCAACCTACAATCCGGATGAGTATCCAGAGCCGGTGATCATGTCTTTCTCTTCGATAGGAGGAACTCCTGTGAATGGAGTCGTCCGGGACAAGCCCGATATTACTGCCCCCAACGGCGTCAATACCACAGTCGACCTGGGCAGCGGGGACTGGGATACCAGTGATCCATTGGACTATCCAGTAAATATTGATCCCGATACCCTGTTCCCCAATTTCTTTGGAACATCGGCCGCATCACCGCATGCTGCCGGGGTGGCTGCACTGATCATGGAGGCAAAACTAAAGTTTGACTCGGTCAGCCATGTGGATCCGGATACCATCAGGGCCCTGCTGAAGAGCACCGCCCTGGATGGCGATGATCCGGGCGTGGACCTGGTGTCTGGTTCCGGATTTATCCAGGCCCATAAGGCCATTATGACCTTTGCAAATCCTTCCCCGTATATGGAGAACCTGCTTCTTGCAGCTGGAGGCGGGGTGCCGGGTGTGGAGATTACCCCCTTCTCCTTTATTATTAAGGGTGATTTCTTCACCGATTCGACCCAGGTACTTTTCAGGGGAGAGCCCCTGGATACGGGCGTTGTGGTATTGGACGAAAACACGATTATAGTAAATCATGGAGGGTTTATTGGAAATCCCGAAGTGCAGGTATATAATCCCATCCTCTCCGGGAGTGGATTGGATGGGGGAGGCTCAAACGTGAAGCTCTTCTCAGATTCAGTCATGCAGAAAGTATTCATTACTGCCAATGACCTCACCAAGAAATACGGAGAGGTATTGAACGATGAAATGTATTCGGCGAAATTCCTGGTGGTAACAGTTGACGATGATTCCCTGACCCTTGAACAGGCAGTATCAGGCGGAGTCATGCTGCAGGAAGAGGCCGACCGCATTCAAGGCCTGGCCTACAGTGTGCCGGCAAATGCCAACTCCGATGCGGGTGGATATATTATCGTCCCCTCGTATTACCCGGAAGTGGATACGGTCAATCCGGCTGAAATTGATTTATCGATCTCTGAAAGATTCATCGTTGAATTTATCAGTGGGAACCTGATCGTTGAGAAACTGGCCTTAACTATTACGCCGGTGGATACGAGCCTGACCTATGGAGAGATGCTGCCTCCCAATGGCTTCAATTTCAACTACCAGGTGGGTGATTCTGCACTTGTATTTTCCGACCTGGATTCCATACTGCAAAGCGTGCAGCAGGAACATACGGCGGCGCTTACCAATGAAATTGCCCTGGTTCGGGGTGTTGCCCTGGTGAACGGTATTCCGGTAATCAGAGGAACCGCCCTGGTCAACGGTGTAACTATGCTGAGAGGGATTGCCCTGGTGAATGGGGTCGAGGTAAAAGTGGAAGTGGTAGGTGCTGATACAACGGTTTATGTGGCCGGTGAGCCACTGGTCAATGCAGGAACGCTGATCAGGGGGGTTGCCCTGGTGAACGACCGGCCCTTTGTAAGCATGACCGAGATCGTGCGTGGTACAGCACTGGTAAACGGTTCTGAACTCAACTTTGAGGGCGGATACATGAGCCTGGATAATGATCCGCTGGCAAATGGCATCCCTGTATTAAGAGGTGTTGCGCTGGTGAATGAAATTGGTCAGCGGGGCATTGCCCTGGTGAACGGGCATAGCATCGTGGTAGAAAACGGAATAACCACCATCGATGGCCAGTCTGTACCTGCCGATGGCCTTGCCCTGGTAAATGGAATCCCTGTTTTACGAGGCCTTGCCCTGGTAAACAGCTCCCTTATTTCCAGAGGACTTGCCCTGGTGAATGGATTGGGAGTCGTTATGGAGAACGGAATACCCACCGGTCGCGGCATTGCCCTGGTGAATGGTGGGACAACACAGCGAGGCATTGCTCTTGTGAATGGATTGCCCCTTATAAGAGGTACCGCCCTGGTCAACAACCTGGAGGTGTTCGTAGAGGATGGCGAAGTGAGTTCGGTGCTTGAGAATGGCATTGCCCTGGTGAATGGATTTACCATGAACAGGGGAATTGCCCTTGTGAACGGGATAGCCCTGGTCAATGGGAGCCAGATGATCAACAGGGGCACCGCCCTGGTCAATGGCATTGCGCTGACCGATGAGGATGGAAACGGGGAAGACCTGGTGAACCTGGCAAATATGAATTTCATGGCCAGCACAGCGGCCCTGGCAAACGGTCTGAACAGCCTCAGGGGAACCGCCCTGGTAAACGGACTGGAGAGTGAAGACGGGGAGGCGCTGAAGATTGCTGCCGGCACGGTCCAGGAAGATGGGTCCATTGTATATGAAAATGGAGCAACAAGCAGGGGCATTGCACTGGTCAACGGCCTGAACTATATCCGGGGAACGGCCCTGGTGAATGGAAGTCCCTTAAACCTAAGGGGAACCGCCCTGGTGAACAGTTCCACCATCA
>JAHEEC010000115.1 GCA_024640885.1 Bacteroidota bacterium
TCTCGGTGCTATCTTTCCTCCGGACAATAAATTGCTGGGCTGCATTCAACAGACAGTTCTTGAAACTGTCCTTGGGGATGCGATGGCTGTATTCGCTGTTAAACTTCCGTTTGATTCCTGCAGGGGCAACTTCAGAGGTGGATGCCGAAAAGACAACCGATTCCCCCTTTTTAATGGGCATCTCAAAATAGCCCGGTACGTATAGGTCCTCCTTGAAATCATAACCCCTTTTTTGCTCTTCGAGGTACTCCACGTTATAGTGCCAGTCTGGAACCGGAACAAATTCCGTGGGCTTGGAAGTCTGCATGTACAGCCCGGGATACCCTTCATAAAGCCTGCACATGATCCCGTTGCCAACCTCCTGGTAACGGGTGTTTGCAACCATGTTCGATTTGGTCAGTTCGTGGAAATTCCGGAAAGCCAAAAAAGGCTTCAGCCTGAGTACCGTATCCGAGTTGGCCTCTTGAAGGGTGAAACGGATCAGCACCTGTTCCGCTTTCGACACCAGGAGTATCTCCCGGTTCAGTACCACACCTCCCACACGGTAGGAAATAAAGGATCCCTTGTTGGCATCAAAATCCCTCACATATTTGTGCCCCTTGGGCACATAATTATCTCCTTCGAATTTATGGATGCCAAGGTTAAATTCTTTGTCATGCTGGATGACCGTCGCATCAAGGGTTGACAAAAGCACATGGTGATCCCCGTCCAGCTCCTCCATGGGACACACCAGGAGGCCATGGTATTTCCTCGTATTACAGCTTATAATGGTGGTTGAGGCATACGATCCTGCACGGTTTGACCTGACCATCTCCCTGGAGAGGGAATATTCCAGGTTTACAAGTTCGGATTTTTCAAACTTCAGGTAGCTCATTTAAAAGGGGATTTTATTGTAAAGTACAAAAATTCAGGGTGAAAAGCGTAAAAACCGGCCATTAATCGTTCATTCATTGCTACATTTGCTGATCCCGGATCAGGCATAAAACAGGGTGACTTCCAATCAGGAAAAGATGCACCCGCAGGTCATTTATTATGCAAATTTAGAAACTAATTATTACATATCGCTTTCTTATTATTTTTACATCAAAATTTAACGCAATGGGTTCCAGGATCACCCTTCTAACCGCAGCAATCTTCTTCATCTTTTCGTCAGGGTGCAGGCAAAATGAGACCACTGGGGGAAGAGCGGAGGAGGCCGGGGAAAAAGTGTCGATCAGGGGGATGGTGGAAGATGGCCAGGGATCATTGGTGGTCCTTGAAGAGTTGGGCGCGAGGGAATTAATCCCCCTGGATACAGTGGTGTGCGATGAATCAGGGGCCTTTGAAATTTCCATTTCTGCCTCTTCAGTTGCTTTTTATGTGCTCCGCTTTGGATCCCTTGGCCGGGTGACATTGCTTATGGAACCGGGTGAATCAGCATATTTTTCAGCAGTTTTGGATCAATCTGACTCCCATGAAATAAAAGGGTCCCCGGGCTCCGAATTGTTGCAAGAGCTCTCCCGGGAACATAAAAAAACACTGGAAGCACTGGGAGAGATCACCCGCAAAAATATGGAGATGGTCTCCACACCCGGCTATTCCACATTGAAACCGCAGCTGGACAGACGATATGATTCAATTACCTCCGGATTCCGGGATTACTCCCTCCGTTTCATCCACAGCCATTCCGGTTCACTTTCCATCCTGGTGGCGCTCTATAATATGTACGGACAGCAGCTCCCTGTCTTTGACCCGGGGAAAGACTTCGAAGCATACAAATTGGTTGATTCCCTGCTTCACCCCGCATATGCTGGATTTGAAGCCGTGGACCTGCTCCATGCGCAGGTGAAAGAGGCTGAGAGTTTCATTCATGAAGCTCCAGCGGAAACCGCATTTCAAAAAGGTGAGATCGCTCCCGATTTTGTATCTTCGCGCACCGATGGGACCCAGATGGCGCTTTCCGAGCTCAGGGGTGAATATGTTTTGCTGAGTTTCTGGGCAGGTTGGAGCCGCCTGAGCAGGGATGAGAATCCCATTTTAAGGATGGCCATGGAGCGCTATGGGAAATATCCCTTCAGGATCCTTCAGGTATCGTTGGATGATGACCGGGATGTTTGGACCGGCGCCATCAGGGAAGATGGCCTTGTGTGGGATCATGTGGGAGATCTCAGGAGATGGGAAACCCCTGTGGCCAATCTCTACAGGATAGAGAAAATTCCCAGCAACTTGTTGATTGATCCATCCGGCCGGATCGTGGAGACAGATCTGTTTGGTGAAACACTTTTGGAAAAACTTGATTCAATATTTAGCGATTATAAAGAATGATACATTTACAACGCGTACTAATAGCATTCATGCTGATGGCTGGTCTCGCATGCAGCAGGACCAATACCCGGATCAGTGGTGTAGTGGAAAACGGGGCCCATAAAACCATAACCCTCGAAAGGTTGGATGTGAACCGCACTTCATTAATCGATACAGTAAAAATCGGTACGAATGGTTCATTCTCCATCAAAACACAACTTGAAGAACCGGAACTCTATATATTAAAAAATGAAACGGGGGAAATTGTCAACCTGCTGCCTGCCCCGGGTGAGAAAGTATCCATTTCAACCAGCTCTGAATCTTTTGGCACGGGATACAGTGTAACGGGCTCGGAGGAATCAGAAAAGATCCGGTTGCTGGTGGAACACATGCAACGAACCAGGAGCGTCCTCGATTCCCTGTTGACGGCAGCGGATTCCATTGGCGACCCGGAGAGCCCACAGATGGACCTTATACGGAATGCCTTCACCCAGACCATCATAAAGCAAAAAAGATACACCATCAGGTACCTGGTTGAAAACATGACCTCCCTTTCCAGTGTATATGCACTCTACCAGAAATACGATGATGGGAGTCTTGTGCTGGCCACAGATGCGGACCTGCAGTATTTTAAGGTCGTGGCTGATTCACTGGAGAGCGTACATCCGAACTCATCCCTTACCAAATCTCTCAGGGCCGATGTGGAGCGGAGAGAAGCACGCTACAAGGAGGATAGCCAGCTGAATACGCTGTTGAGCATGGTAGACAAGGAGGTAGGGATGCTTGACCTTTCCATTCCCGACAGGAACGGCCAGGAAAAGGAGCTCTCCTCGTTAAAAGGGAAAGTGATCCTGGTGGCTTTCTGGGCCTCCGGCAACCAGGCAAGCATTCAATCAATGCTGCAGCTGAAGTCCACCTACAACCGGTATCATGACCGCGGGTTCGAGATTTATGCCATTTCACTGGACAACAATAAGGCAAGCTGGATGAATGCCATTGACTTCAATGAGTTTACCTGGTTCAATGTGTCTGAACTCTCCTACCCCGATTCAAGGGCCAACCAGCTATATAATGTAACCTCCCTTCCAGCCATATTCCTTATTAACCGCGAGGGTGACATTGTGGCAAAAAACCTTTTTGGCAGAACGCTTGAAACCTGGCTTGATAACCTGTTATAATCCTTGAATGGCTGAAAGGAACCGCATATATTTTGCATCGGATCTCCACCTGGGCATGCAGCCGGCCCGGGAGAGCCGCCGAAGGGAACTTTTATTTGTAAAGTGGCTGGAAGAGATCAGTGCGGATGCCTCTGAATTGTGGCTGCTTGGAGATGTATTTGATTACTGGTTCGAGTACCGGAAGGTGGTGCCCCGGGGATTCACCAGGTTCCTGGGCAAGCTTGCCACTGTATCTGACCTCGGTGTAAAAATTCACCTGATCCCGGGCAACCATGACATCTGGATCTTCGACTACCTGCCGGACGAAATCGGGATGGAGGTGCATGTTGACCCTGTGATCAGGAGCTGGAACAATCATGTTTTTTTGCTGGGTCACGGGGACGGGCTCCACAAGGGTGATTATATATACAGGATGCTCCAGGGCATATTTAAAAATCGCATTATGCAATGGCTTTATGCCCGCATCCATCCCAACGGATCCATGGCTTTTGCCCACTGGTGGTCAAAGCGGAGCCGGATAAAGCATGGAGCCTTCGGGGCCTTTCTCGGGGAGGAACAGGAGCACCAGCTCCAGTATGCAAGGAAGAAACTCCGGGAAAATCCGGAGATTGAATACTTTGTTTTCGGACACCGCCACATTCCATTTGATATCCGGATCAGTGACCAGAACAGGGCCATTTGCCTGGGAGACTGGATCGGAAATTTCACCTATGGCGTGTTCGACGGGGAGAAATTTGAACTTAAAAAGTTCCTGGAGGAAGAGGGCGAAATTATCAGGCGGTAATTGAAAAGAGTCCTCCACAAAGCATAAGTCAGGATTGGAAAAAATAAAAAAGGGGCTGCCCCATATGGGAGAGCCCCTTTTCATATACTTTTCAGGAATGGCTAGCTAAATAGCCCGATGGTCACGGTCAGGCCCGCCATTACCACTGATACCATGGTCATCAGTTTGATCAGGATATTCAGAGAAGGACCTGATGTATCTTTAAAAGGATCCCCAACGGTATCCCCGACCACACCGGCCTTGTGGGCATCACTTCCCTTGCCGCCATAATTGCCTTTTTCAATGAACTTCTTGGCGTTATCCCAGGCTCCTCCTGCATTATTAAGCATCACGGCCAGGGTAAAACCTGTGGTCAGACCACCCACCAGGAGGCCCACCACACCAGCTACACCAAGAACCATCCCGATACCCACAGGAACGACGATGGCCATCAAAGAGGGGATGATCATTTCCCGCTGCGCACCCCTGGTGGAAATGGCCACACACTTGGCATATTCAGGGGTTGCCTTCCCTTCCATGATCCCGGGAATCTCACGGAACTGCCTGCGCACTTCCTCCACCATGGAGCCGGCCGCACGGCCCACGGCCTTCATGGTCATGGCACAGAAGACAAATGCCATCATGGCCCCGATGAAGATGCCCCCGAGCAACATGGGATTAAACAGGGACAGGTCATATGCCCACACAAAATCGTTAATGGTGGCGGAGCTCAACTGAACCGCATGAAGTCCATCGGCAGTGGCCGGTGCATCATGGGTATAGAAGAGGGTATCACCCACCTGCTTAAACCCATCTATACTTTTGTCGGCAATCCTGCCCAGCCATAGTTTCACCTCTTCCATGTAGGCTGCCAGCAGTGCCATGGCAGTTAATGCTGCAGAACCAATGGCAAACCCTTTTCCGGTAGCAGCTGTGGTATTTCCAAGCATATCCAGTGCGTCTGTCCTTTCGCGGACCTCGTGTGGAAGATTTGACATCTCCGCATTGCCCCCCGCATTGTCCGCAATGGGACCAAAAGCATCGGTAGCCAGGGTAATTCCAAGGGTGGAAAGCATGCCCACCGCAGCGAATCCAATGCCGTAAACCCCTTTTGCAAAATCCTGGAACCCACCTGAAAATCCATAGGCGGCAATGATTCCAAGTACAATGGTTACCACCGGGATCCATGTGGAATACATGCCTACAGCGATTCCGTCGATAATGGTGGTTGCCGGACCCTGCTGGGCCTGCTTGGCAATCCCCCTGGTGGCCTTATACTCATCGGATGTGAAAAGTTCTGTTCCCTGTCCGATCACCACCCCGGCAACAAGACCTGCAACCACAGCTCCGAAGATTCCCCAGGTGACCACGCCCAACGATGCCATCACCGCCATGGCAGCCAGAATCAGGGCTGAACTTCCGCCTGTGCCAAGAAGCAGGGCATGCAACAGGTTCCTCTGGGTGGCCGACTCTTTTGCCCGCACCATGAAAATCCCGGCGATGGAAAGAATAATTCCGATGCCGGCTACGATCATGGGGGCAATTACAGCCATCCCCTGTTCCGCCCCCGAAAGTCCGGGCAGTGCGGCGCCCAGTGCAGCGGTGGCCAGGATCGAGCCACAGTAGGACTCATAAAGGTCAGCGCCCATTCCTGCTACATCACCCACGTTATCACCCACATTATCTGCAATGGTAGCCGGATTGCGGGGATCATCTTCAGGAATCCCGGCTTCCACTTTCCCGACCAGGTCAGCACCCACATCAGCTGCCTTTGTATAAATTCCACCGCCCACCCGAGCAAAGAGTGCCTGGGTGGAGGCTCCCATGCCGAAGGTCAGCATGGTCGCTGTGATCTCGATAAGTTTTTGTTGTTCAGTAGTGCCTTCATGCACGAAGGTCAGTCCGGCCCAGGAAAGCCCCGTTTGCATATGCTCGGCGGTGAATACAAACTTGTTCAGGATCCAGAACCATGCAGTGATATCAAGCAGTCCAAATCCGACCACGATCAAGCCCATCACGGCACCGCTTCGAAATGCTACCTGAAGTCCTTTGTTCAGGGATACAGATGCTCCCTGTGCTGTTCTGGCAGAAGCATATGTGGCCGTCTTCATACCCAGAAATCCGCAGAGACCCGAAAAGAATCCCCCTGTCAGGAATGCCACCGGTACAAAAGGATTCTGAACCCCCATGTATGCCAGAATGACCAGAATGACAAGCAAGACTGCAAATACCATTCCCACAACCCTGTACTGGCGCCTCAGGTAAGCCATCGCACCTTCTCTTACATACTGGGCAATCTCTTTCATCCGGTCCGTACCTTCAGAATTCTTCATCATGCTCCTGAAGAAGAACCAGCCAAAAACTAGTGAAATCACCGCGGCAAGAGGGAGCAGCCAGAATAGTCCAAAAATATTATTCATAACTCTAATCTTTAAGTGTTTAGTTTTATAGAAGCACCAAAGATATGTAATTTGCTTTAAGAATCACTTAAAATTAATTGTCAGGCTGCCGATTGACTTTGCTCACAAATGCTGTTATATTTGTAAGAACCTAAAAAGAGCGCCATGAAAAATTTCGCCCGGATCCTTGCCATTCTATCCATCTCGGTTATAGTGGTAGCGGAGACCTCAGCCCAGTGCACACCTGACACGGTCAATTGCATTGATACAGGGAATCCGGGACAGATTTGTCCCAGCGTTCTGCCTGAAGTTACGGTGAATATTCCATACGACGAGTCGATCACCGTCCTTGCCCCGGCCACCTTCGACTACCTCGGGAATATAATAAACATCGCTTACATTGTGGTTGATTCTGTGAACAACCTGCCTCCGGGCATCGAATACATTTCAAGCGCCTCCAGGTTCTACCCCGATTCAGCCTATTGCATTCAAATTTTCGGCACCCCTACCCAGGCAGGAGAATATCCGTTGTCGATCTATGTCACACCCTATATTACCTACCTCAATACGATTATTGCCGCTACACAGATGGCCGATGACACCTCTGTGGTAATGACCGTTCATGGAACTTCCGGAATTGATCCCTTCCAGGTGCAGGAATTCAAAGTACTTCCAACCGTTCCCAATCCTTTCACGGATATCACAATGCTTGGATTCTTTACCCCTTTTGATGACCGGATCGAACTGAAGGTATACAATATCCTCGGTGAACTGATGCACGAGGAGATGCAGGGAGCCTCCCCGGGAACACACTTTTTCCAGTTTGACGGAAATGCACTGCTTCCAGGCACTTACTTTTACAGGGTAACCAACAGCAAGAAGTTTTACACGGGGAAATTCATCAAATCAAGGTAGCCCTTAGAAGGTGATTTTCATTTGAAGGGTGATGTTTCGCGGGGGACCAATATCGCCGGGTCTTCCGAGGTACTCCACGTTGAATGCATTTTTCAGGATGGTACTGACCCTGAACAAAGTCGAAACGTTCCACCCCAGCCTGAAATCCAACAGGGTATATCCAACTGCATGCTCCAGCCAGTAGTTCGGGAATCCAGGCTGCAGCAGGTTCCCCACCAGTGGATCGATAAAAACTTCATCCACGTTGATCATCCTTGAATTATACTGGATATTGATACCCCCAACCAACTTCCAGACCTCAATTTCCAGATCACCTTTCACCAGGTGTCGCCGGCGGTATTTCAAGATGTATGCCAGGTCCTCCGTCTTCCCGTGTTCGCCAATAACATAAGGATCCACAGGATTCATGAAAGTGTACCCTCCCGTGAATTGCAGCTCCGCCGGGCCCACCCGGCCCACCCCGGTTAAGGAAAATTCGGCACCGGTAATCCTGGCTGTCCCGATATTGAGTGCTTTGAACCCCACGTCTTCAATAGTTGGTATCTCAACAGAATCAGGAGGGTAGGCGCCAAATGTGTATTCGATCATGTTTTCATATTCTGTCCAGAAAAGTGCCAGATCGGCAAAACCTTTCCAGTTCCCAAGCGCAAAACCCTGTTTGACACCAATTTCCGCGGCCCAACCCCTTTCAGGCTCCAGCCCGGGATTCGGGAAGATCTTCAATCCGCCCACAACCGCGTCGGCAAATTTTTCTGCCACCGAAGGGAACCGGTATCCCTGGCCGAAAGATGCCCTGACGAAAGTCGCTGATCCGGCCTGGTAATTTACACCGGCCCTCAATACTGGCAATGAATAAAAGAGTTCTCCATTCAGGGAATTCAGTTCCCACCTCAGGCCGGAAGAGATTTTAATCCGCTTGTGCACATGGGCATCCAGCTGAGAATATACCGCCGTATTTGAGCCCATATGATTTTCATAGAGGTTCGCCAGCACCGTATTGCGTGAAAATGAGAGTCCGCTGGTCCAGTTTGTCAGGGGCCCGAATTTCTTCTGGAACCGGTACTCCCCGTACCACAGTTTGGTAAAACTGCTTTTGTCGATGTTCAGGGTGGCGTTTCCTACGCTGTAAAGCCTGGTTTTCAGTGAGTGCTTGTTCCCGTTTGTTGTATAATACTCCACGAAGGGATCAATGTTGTAGCGGTGGCCACTCATGGGGGTAAGCGTTGCAGGATTCTGCCGGTAGGCCCCGGAATCGGCATTCAGCCAGAGCAGGAAATCAGATTGATCAATATACATGGCACTGGAGGAGATTCCTGCGGTCAGACCCTGCACCTTTTTAAAACGGTAACGGAATGCCAGGTTTCCCCGGATCCGGTGTTCATAATCGCCTTCCCGGTATCCTTCATCCTTTACATAGTTCGCGCCCACAGAGAGATCCAGGTTCCCGATCTTCCTGAGATGTGAGAACGACCCCCCTCCAAACAGGGATTTCCGATCCCGCCAGACCAGCTCTCCCCTCCTGGGATCCATGAAGGCTCCCCCAAAAAGGGTCACCTCAGTGCTTGGCTCATTGCCGGGAAAACGCGTACGCAGATTAATGGCACCATTCAAGGCCGAAGATCCATAGAGCACGGAAGAGGCCCCTTTGATCACTTCGATCTGATTCAGGTTTTCCACCGGCATGTAATTCCATTTTATATCCCCGGCATCACCTGATATCATTGGAAGGTCATCCACCAGCATCAGGACCCTGCTGCCCACTCCGTAACTGAACCCGCTTCCACCCCTGATGCTTGGTTGGCCATCAAGGATGCTGATCCCGGAGGTCTTCTCCAGGATTTGATCCAGGGATGTAATATTCTGATTTGAGAGCTGGTGTGGTTTGATCACTTCCAGGGATACGGTCACGTCAGAGAGCTTCTGCTCATATTTTCCGGCGCTGACCACCACCTCATCCAGCATTCTGCTCCTGACGGTCATTTGCACATCAATCCGTTTGGACTCTCCCGGCGCAACTGAAAATTGCCTCCTTACCCCTTCGTAACCCACATAATAAAACTCAATGACATGAGTTCCGGAATTCACAGAAATGGAAAATGCACCCTCCATGTCAGAGATGGTTCCGGAGTGCCTGTCGATGCCGATGTTGACCGCAACCATGGGTTCCCCGGTCTCTGCGTCAACCACCCTGCCTGAGACCATACCCTCTCCCTGTCCAGAAACCAGGGAACCGGCCAGGATCATCAATGTGGAAAATATCAGCTTCATTAAAGCAAGTAAAGAAAAATGTCCCAGAAACTTGTACGCACGATCCAGAGCTTTGTTCACAAAAATGCGCTTTCTTTCATCGCCTCGCCAACCGGGTCGTTGTTAGTCACGATCGTCGCTCCCCCGGCTTACCGTGAGGGTTGGCACCAGACCCCCGCCCGCACTTACGTTGATCACCTGGCTGTCGGAAACCCTCGTAATGGTACCGCTGTATTTGCCGTTAAGTGCAAAGGGATTGATGTTTACATATTTGGATTTAAAC
>JAHEEC010000040.1 GCA_024640885.1 Bacteroidota bacterium
GTACAGGCATCCTCCGTCTTTCAAATACCTCCGGGATTTTCCGATGAAGAAGCCGCCCCACTGCTGTGTGCGGGTGCCATTGGTTACAGATCTTTGAAACTGACAGGCTTAACGAACGGACAGGCCCTTGGGCTCACCGGTTTTGGGGCATCTGCACACCTGGTATTAAAAATGGTAAGACACAAATTCCCCGATACCGGTATTTATGTATTTGCACGGAATGAGAGGGAGCAGCAGTTTGCAATGGAACTTGGAGCCCGCTGGGCAGGGGATACCACAGCCGATCCGGGGGTATTGCTTGACTGCATCATCGATACAACACCAGTTTGGAAACCTGTGGTGGAAGCGCTTAAGCGCATTAAACCAGGAGGGAGACTGGTTATCAACGCAATCAGGAAAGAAGATGGTGATAAAGAATATTTAATGAGGCTTGACTACCAGGATCACCTCTGGCTCGAAAAGGAGATCAAATCGGTCGCCAACGTGGCACGAAGCGATGTGAAAGAGTTCCTGGAACTGGCAGCAGCGATCCCCATCATACCGGAAACTGAGGAATATAAACTTGAGGATGCCAATGTGGCACTGTTAGAACTAAAAAGAGGAAAGATCCGGGGAGCAAAAGTTCTAAAGATCAGTTAAGAGATGATTTTGGCAACAAAACAGGAATCAATTTGTTAGTTTTAAAATCCGGATATTTTACCTATGGATGACCTATCGTTTTTACAGCACCTCGACACGGAAGCCATCGAGGAACTTTACATCAAATACAGGCAGGACCCTGATTCAGTAGACCCCAGCTGGCACCATTTTTTCCAGGGGTTCGATCTTGCAAGGCGCGATTACAGTCATCCGGAATCCGAGTCCCTCACCTTTGATGAGGAATTTAAGGTCATGAACCTGATCAATGGCTACAGGAAACGCGGACACCTTTTCACAGAAACAAATCCTGTACACTCACGCCGTAAATATTTCCCCACCCTCGATCTTGAGAATTATGGATTGTCTGATGAAAACCTTGATACGGCTTATCACGCAGGCCGGGAAATAGGAATTGGAAAAGCACCGCTTCGTGAAATCGTGGATAATCTCAAAAAGATCTATTGCCGCCACGTGGGCTCCGAATATATGTTTATCCGGAACCCGGAGAAATTAAGATGGCTTACAGAACGGATCGAAAAGGGTTTGAACCGGACAATTTTTACCCCGGTTGAAAAGAAAAAGATCTACCACCATCTGAAGGAGGCGGTGGGATTTGAGAAGTTTATCCATAACAAGTTTGTGGGACAAAAGAGGTTTTCGCTGGAAGGAGCCGAGATTTTGATCCCTGCCCTGAATGACCTGGTTGAGCGTGGATCCCAGATGGGGGTCATGGAGTTTAATATTGGGATGGCCCACAGGGGTCGCCTGAATGTCCTGGCAACTGTCCTCAGGAAACCCATGGAAAACATATTCAAGGAATTCGAGGGGGAATCCTACGAAGAACGAATTAGCCTGGGTGATGTGAAATACCATCTCGGTTATGGCAACACCATCCGCACCTCGGATGACAAGATTGTCATTATGAACATTGTCCCCAATCCTTCTCACCTTGAATCGTCGGCTCCCATCAATGAGGGTGTGTCAAGGGCACGGATTGAACATATTTACGGAGGGGATATGAAGAAACTGGTGCCAGTAGTAATCCATGGTGATGCGGCTATTGCAGGACAGGGAGTGGTTTACGAAGTGATCCAGATGTCGGAGCTTGACGGCTATAAGACCGGTGGCACCATTCACCTGGTGATCAATAACCAGGTAGGATTTACCACCAGTTATCTTGACGCCCGGTCCAGTACGTACTGCACCGATGTGGGTAAAGTGACCAAAGCCCCCATCTGGCACGTGAACGGAGATGATGTGGAAGGGCTGGTTCATGTGGTCAGAATGGCCATTGAATACAGGCAAACTTTTCATACTGATGTCTTTATCGACATCCTGGCATACCGAAAGTATGGCCATAATGAAGGAGATGAACCCAGGTTTACCCAACCCCTGCTTTACAAAGCAATCGCCAATCATCCCAATCCCCGTGATATTTACAGTGATGCACTTGTGGCACAGGGCATCATGGACAGAGAGGAGGTGACCGGTGCTGAAAGTGAATTCGATGCCATGCTTGATAAAAAGCTGGATAATTCCAGGAAGAAGAAGAAAGTGACCATTCAGCAATTCCTGGAAGCCGAATGGCAGGGGATGGAATATTCGACACCTGAGGAATTTGAAGTATCAATTCAAACGGGGGTTTCCCGGGATACCCTGGACAGGATCGCCAAGCAGATCAATACCCTGCCGGGTGACCTGGTGTTCTTCAAAAAGACCATAAAGTTGATGGAGGACAGGGCTGCAATGTACAACGAAAACAGGGTCGATTGGGCACTGGGGGAATTGCTCGCATACGGATCCCTGCTGCTTGACGGACATTCTGTGAGGATAAGCGGACAGGACTCCATCAGAGGAACCTTTTCCCACCGGCATGCAGGGATCGTAATGGAAGAGACCACGGATATCTATTTCCCCCTTAAATACCTGGAAAAGGATCAGGCTCCATTCAATATCTATAACTCTCCCCTCAACGAATACGGGGTGCTGGGTTTCGAATATGGTTACTCCATGGCCGGTCCTCATAACCTGAATATCTGGGAAGCCCAGTTCGGAGATTTTGCCAATGTGGCACAGGTCATCATTGACCAGTATATCTCAAGTGCGGAAGAGAAATGGGGACTCATGAACGGCCTGGTACTTTACCTGCCGCATGGATTTGAAGGTCAGGGACCAGAACACTCCAGTGCGCGGATTGAGCGATTTCTCTCGCTGGCCGCCAATTGCAACATGCATATCCTCAACCCCACAACTCCGGCCAATCTTTTCCATGCCCTCAGGAACCATCTGAAGAAAAGGTCACGGGTACCGCTTATCGTATTCACCCCAAAGAGCCTGCTGCGCCACCCGCTTTGCATTTCGGCGGTGGACGACCTTGAAGCCGGCAGTTTCCAACCCGTCTATGATGATCCCAATACCGAAGTGGATGAAGTTCGAAGGGTTGTCTTTTGCAGCGGTAAAATATACTACGACCTGCTGACCCGAAAACAAAAACTGGGGGTCAGTGACATTGCCCTGGTGAGATTGGAACAGATCTTCCCATTCCCAGAAAAGCAGGTGTCTGAGATCTTAAAAAAATACCATAACAATATGCTTGTGCTGTGGGTACAGGAAGAACCCGAAAACATGGGTGCCTGGTTTTACATCCGGAACGCACTTAAAAAAGTGAACATAATTCCGGTTACCAGACAACCCTCCGGAAGTCCTGCTACGGGCCTCCATAAACTGCACGAAATCAGTCAGAAGGAGATCATTGACAAGGTGTTCCGCGAATGTACGTGTGAATTACTGAACGAATATTGTGGCCTGCAGTGTGTGATCGGGAGTTCAAGGAAGGAGATCCTGAAACAACATTACTATTTCGAAAAAGAGAAACCCAAAACAAAATAACATGATCCTGGAGATAAAAATTCCCAGTCCTGGTGAATCCATTACAGAAGTTGAACTCGCTTCCTGGTTTCTTGAAGACGGGGCACTTGTACAGAAGAACCAGGAGGTAGGTGAGATTGAATCGGAGAAAGCCACCCTTCCGCTGATCGCGGAACAATCCGGGAAGCTGAAAATCCTGGTACAGGTTGGTGAGACTGTCAGGGTGGGCCATGTGGTCGCCACCATCGACACCAGTGTGGAGGTAAAGGAAACTGCTTCAGAAGCACCGTCTGGAACCACCACGGTTACAGCTCCGCCCAAACAGGAAGCCCGGGTACCGGCCACTGAGCCGGAAAAAGTTCCGGCACAAATCTCTGTCGTTACCGGCACTGCAAAAGAAACATCTACATTATACAGCGCCGTTAAAGCAACCCCTGTGGCCAGGCAGATCATGGAAAAAGAGGGCCTGTCGGTGGAGGAGATAATTACCGGCCTCAGGAAAATCTCTGCTTCTGATGTTAAACAGGTGATGGATCATCGTGCTGCGATCCAGGTTCCGCTTCAAAAGATGGAAGCCTCCCGCGAAGAGGAACGCAATAAGGTGAGCCAACTTCGGAAAAAGATCAGTGAAAGACTGGTGGCGGTCAAGAATGAAACGGCCATGCTCACTACCTTCAATGAAGCCGATATGAGTGCCATCATTTCAATCCGTAAAAAGCACCAGGAGAGTTTCGTGGAAAAACACGGGATCAAGCTGGGATTCATGTCATTTTTTACAAAAGCGGTCACCGAAGCCCTAAGGCTCTACCCGGCGGTGAACTCCTACCTGGATGAAGGAGAGGTGGTAACTCCTAAATTCTGTGATATTGGGATTGCCGTTCAGACCGACAAGGGTTTGGTGGTCCCGGTAATAAGAAACGCAGAAATTCTGGGTCTTGCTGAAACAGAGATCAAGATCGCTGATATTGCTGCCAGGGCACGGAAAGCCAGGTTGAGCATCGAAGAGATGAGCGGCGGGACTTTTACCATCTCAAACGGGGGAATATATGGTTCCATGCTTTCGACCCCCATCCTTAATCCTCCACAATCGGGGATCCTGGGAATGCATAACATCATTGAAAGACCGGTGGCCATCAATGGCAAGGTGGAAATAAGGCCCATGATGTACCTGGCCCTGAGTTATGATCACCGGGTGATCGACGGCAGGGATTCTGTGGGATTCCTGAAAACGGTGAAGGAGTACCTTGAGCAACCTTCGAATATGCTCTTTGGAGGACAGTCCCCCGAGCAAATCCTGCTGGAGATTTAAGCTAAGATCAATAGTAGGTCAGTTCCCTGGTAATGATCAGTTCCGGGGTAATCTTATCCTCCCCCACGAAGATCAGCTTCACAGTCCAGTTGCCCTGATCGTCAAAATTATCATACTCATATAGCTGGGTTGCAGTCCGCTCCCCGGTTATCTCTTCGCGATAATTCTCAACCAGCAGATCCTTTTCATATACATGATAAACAGTCACCTCCCGGTCATTGCCCACCTGAACCTGTTTCAGGATCCTGCCCTTGCTGTCAAAAAAGTTGGCCCCTTCATACATGAGCTGGTTGCCTTTCCATACCTCAAAGTTTACCTGTTCTGCGGAGACCCTTTCAAGCAACGTCCTGGAGGTGGTGCGGTCATAGGTGGATAGGAAATTCTCTTCCACCATTTCTCCATTTTCGCGCTTACAGGTGGAAATGCCAGTGGTATCCCCACCCCTGCCCAGGGAAAAGCTCCCGGTATAAAGGCCATCCTTGTCATAATTCACCATACGGCTGCCATATACGCTGGGCTTCCCTGCTACCCAGTGATCATTTTCATAGGTGGGTTCAAATTGTAACTCCTTCACGGATTTAACTTTCCCTTTAAGCCCTGATCTGTCCAGGTCGTTGGATCCTGAACTGCATGCACTGAGCAGAGATATGACAACCAGCATTGCCAGTGGTGACTTTCCCATCATAGGTGATTTATTTTGATTGGCGGCAACAAAAGTAATCCTTCCGTTGCAGATTCGCAACTGCCAATTACTGGTCCGTATTTACGAATTCCAATACCTGTGCAATCATGGTATGCTGTTCATCTGTGGATGCAAGAGTTTCAGCACTCAGGAATGATGCTTTTGCCTCCTCCCTTTTCTGTAAAAAGAAGAGAACCATCCCGTGGTAGAAAAAATAATCAAATTGTGGGTCCATGTCGATACAGGCCTGGAACCACTCCACTCCCTTGTTCAGTAGCTCCTTTGTGAGGTATTGCTGGTCCATATCGGTGATCTGTGAAGCAGCTCCATAAAGCCACCTGTGATCTCCCTTCCGGTCAGATGCCATGCGCCGGTCCACATAGCTGATCAGTTCATCCACCTGGTCTGTATAATAATAATACTGTATAAATGGCAGGGTCCGCAGGTCCCAGGAACTGGTGGCATCGCCCTCCACCAGTGGGACCAATTCATTGGACATTCTGCTGATCAGTTGAATGTTATCTTCATCCACTGCCCTTACGAGGGAATTGTTATAGATCTTCTCCATGGCTTCCATATAGTCCTCACCCAGGGCCCTCCTGAGCCTGTCAGTATTGGAAGAAAAATCCGGCCACCAGCTATCCTCCAGGTCCATATAAAAGGCAACTACCCGAAGATCGCTGTCCGACAGTTTTGAATCAGTGATCCTGGAAATATACTCGGAGGCAAGTTTTTCAGCCTCATCCTGCCTTCCCATCTCCCTTACCACCGTGATATATTTTTCAAATTCCCCATTCTCCAGGGTACCTCGCTCAAATTTTGTCTGATACATCCTCACCACCTTATAATTCTCCACTGTAACTTTTAGTGAAGGCACAAGTTCCAATGCGGGAGTGAACCCTATGATCCTGCTCACAGCATCTCCATCTCTGCTGAAAATAAACATACTGGGGTAACCTTCAAGTTGTTGTTCCTCAGCATATAACCTCCCATAATCGGTCTCACCATCCATGCGAACACTCACAAAATTGGCATTCATATAATCGGCCACTGCTGGATCCGTGTAGACTTCCCTGTCCATCACCTTGCAGGGGCCACACCAGGTTGCATACACATCCACGAACAACATCAGCTGCTGGTCAGATGCTTTTTTCCGGGCAGCTTCCATCTCATCAAGGTTTGTGACCTCCGTAAACCTAACCTGTCCAGATGCAACAAAAGTGAACAACACCACGATCCACGCAATCAAATATCTCTTTTTCATTATCCCAGGGATTAACAGAATCTATTAGCAAATTAACGGCAATGGATGGTTTTTGTTTTGATGGCAATCATTTTATGCGGCATTGATGAATCAGATCAAGGTACACCAATGACTCATTTTCCCAGCACAACTCACCGGCTGCATTCTCAAGAGCATCCCTCCAGTTGCCATCGGATCGCTCCTTTAGCATAAACTTTACAATTCCCGCCAGTTTTAAAGGGTCCCGTTCCGGGGTTGCTACACCGACCCCGTAGGTCCTCACGATCCGCTTCATCTCAGGTAAATCTGAGCAGAGCACGGGTACCCTGCACTGGATATAATCGAATAACTTGTTCGGCAGGGCGTAGCGGTAGTTGAGTCCAAGATCCTCTTCCAGCGAAATCCCGAGGTCACAGGCCATGGTTACCTGGACCAGTTGACCGGGAAGGAGCCTTCCAAGGAACTGAACCTTGTGGGTCAATCCCATTTCTTCCGCCATCTTCCCAAGTTCATGTGCAATATCACCGGCTCCTGCAATGATAAAGATGGCATCATCCAGGTACTGCATGGTCTTGATCATCAACTCTAGTCCCCTCCCCATATTCAGGGCCCCCTGGTAAATGATTAATTGTTTGCCCTTGAATTGTGATCCTTTCCAGCCCCGATCAATAATTGCGGCTTCTTTTCTCAAAGGCATGTTTCGTACCACGCAAAACCGGGTCCCATACAGCCGCCTGTAAATAGTAGCGATGGGAAAACTTACCGTTACCGCATGCTTAACCCGCGGTACATAGTGATTTTCAATCCACTTCCAGATCCCCTGAATCCGTTTCCTGTGAATCAGTTCGGGTACCTGTGTAAAGAGTTCGTGGCTGTCGTATATCAACTCCACCCTCCTTAATCGGCTGGCAGTATAGGTAGCAGGCAGGGTATCCAGATCATTGGAAATAAAAAGGCCAGGCCTTTTCACGAATAGGAGGGTGATTAGCAACCTCGCATTGAAACAGCCATAGAATAGGGGCCCTTTTGTAAAAAGCATCCTGTAACGCCTTGATTTAAACCTGACACCGTGAAGATCCGGACTGCCTTTAAGCCTGCGCCCGATACAGGTCACCTCCATCCCCTGATCAATCAAAAGATCTGCCACTCGACCAACGCGCTGATCAGTGACCAGGTCATTGATAACAGATATATAAACGCTTTTCACAGGGGTGGTTCTGCTGAATTACTAAAGATACTATATTTACGAATAAGAATCAGATCCCGGTCTCATGCCTGCAATACGGAAAAACTTCTCCCTTAAAGACCACAACAGTTTCGGAATAGATGCGAGGACAGCACTGTATGCTGCCCCTGAAAACATTGAACAACTCTCTGATCTGTTTGATCACTACGATTTTAAAACTCAACCTTACCTTGTGATTGGAGAAGGCAGCAACATCCTGTTCAAAGATGATTTTGAGGGACTAGTAGTGAATCCCGGGATGAGGGGAGTCGACTTGATAGAGAAAAAGGGTGAAGAACTTCTGGTCCGTGTGGGTGCTGCTGAAAATTGGGACCAATGGGTGGCCCATGCCACTCAACAGGGATGGTTCGGACTGGAAAACCTCTCACTGATCCCCGGATCGGTGGGTTCGGCGCCTGTACAAAACATTGGTGCATATGGTGTGGAGTTTAAAGACCACTTCGGGTGGCTTGAGGCCTGGGACCTGGAACAACAAAAACAGGTGCGGC
Organism: Bacteroidota bacterium; assembly: GCA_024640885.1. Taxonomy (GTDB): domain Bacteria; phylum Bacteroidota; class Bacteroidia; order Bacteroidales. The sequence continues at coordinate 8,476 of JAHEEC010000040.1, forward strand.
TTACCGGTGCACAGTGCCGGTTCGGATACCGGACCAGCATCTTTAAGGCCGAATATCCGGGCAGGTACATTATTACCCATGTGGCATTCCGGCTGAACAAAAAACCACACCTGAAGCTGGATTATGGTCCGTTGAAAGAGGCCCTGTTCAGTTCCCGAAGCCCCTCCCCCATGGAACTGCGTAAGGTCATTATTTCAATACGGCAGCAGAAACTTCCCGATCCCAGGGATTTTGGAAATGCCGGCAGCTTTTTTAAAAATCCCTTGGTGGCCAGGACAATCTACGAATCCCTGAAAATCAATTTCCCGGAGATCCCCCACTTCCAGGATGCAAATGGCCACTTTAAGATCCCGGCCGCCTGGCTCATTGAAAAGGCCGGCTGGAAGGGTAAACGCATCGGGAATGTGGGAACCTGGCCCAAACAACCCCTGGTCATTGTGAACTATGGGGGAGCCTCAGGCAAGGAGGTGGTTGATTTCTCCGAACGGATCCGGAATGTGGTGGAAGAAAAATTTGGACTCCTCCTGGAGCGGGAGGTAAATGTGATCTAAAACTTGATCTTACCTGTATATCCTTCTCTGGTTGAGAGCCTTCTGGTACTCCCTTGCATTTTTATTGTGCTCTGACAATGTGCTTGCAAATGCGTGGTATCCACTGAAATCGGCTCTGGCACAGAAAAAGATATAGTTGTGGTCTTCAGAATTGAGGACGCCCTCAATGGCTGATATGGATGGTATGGAAATGGGGCCCGGGGGCAATCCTTTATACCTGTATGTATTGTAAGGTGAATCAATTTTCTTGTCCTCATTCAGGATCCGCATCCTGGAAAAATCCCCCAGCGCAAATTTCAGGGTGGGATCTGCCTGCAGGGCGATCCCTTTATTAAGCCGATTCAAATAGACTCCCGCTACCATTTCATTTTCATCATCATATAGGGTTTCCTCATCCACAATGGAAGCAAGTGTGACCACCTCTTCCCTGCTCATCCCCTTGCCCTCAGCCAGCCTGTCGCGCTTCCCATCCCAAAACTTTTCATACTCTTTATACATCCTGTCGGAAAATTCCTGCGGGGTGGTATTCCAGAAAAATTCGTATGTGTTGGGAAGAAACATGGAGGTAAAAGTTGCCCGGTCAAAACCATACCTGGCAGGCAGGCTGTCCTGTGAAAAATACCTTGCAAACTCCACGGAGTCGCCTTCAAGGTAAGCAGAAACTTTTCCAGCCACCTGGTCCAGGGTGCGCATATTGTTAAACACCACCATCACCGGTTCCTGGTTCCCGGACCTGAGCATGTTCACCAGTTCATTGTTGCTGGCTCCATTGCGGATCTTATACCTGCCTGGTTTAACCGCCTTGTCGTACCCCTTTCTACTTGCCACCCACCGGAACGATTTTGGATTGATCAGGATTTCCTTCTCCTCCATCCCATTCATCACAAAATCAAAATCCGACCCGGTAGGAATATATAAAAGTTCCTGGTCCGCCTCAAGTGCCACATTGGTTTCGAAAACCCTGCTGTAAAGTTTGTAAACCACCACAACCATGATCACCAATCCAAGGAACACTACCATCATAGATATCCTAACTGCTTTTCCGATCCGTGCGGTACGCCTTCTTTCTAACATGCTTCCCATAAAATATTTCTTAACTTACAAATGTAATAGAAATCAATGACAGGATCTATTTGAGCTAAAACCTAATGACATGGATAAAGTGAAAACCGTTGCCCTGGTAGCTCATGATAACCGGAAAGCAGACCCTTGCAAAAAGCAATGAGTCCCCCCAATCCCTGGTGATGCTGAAATCAGGCCCCCTGGGAGGAGACCTGCAGTTGGGGGCACTGGTGGCGGAAGGTAAAATCGATATCCTGATCTTCTTCTGGGACCCCATGCAACATCAACCCCATGATGTGGATGTGAAGGCACTCCTTCGGATTACGGTCCTCATAATGTACCCACAGCCAGTAACCGTTCTACAGCGGATTTCCTGATTGATTCACCCCACTTCGGGCTGAAATACAAAAAACAGCTGACCGATTACAGCAGATATATTAACAGAAGCATTGAGTGACTCATAAAATACTGCGATGGTGATTCTATGAGAGAGCTGCCAGGGCATCTTTCAGCCGTTGCATGGCCTTTTCCAGGTTTTCATCTGAATTGGCGTAGGAGATCCTCACACATCCGTCTGCGCCGAAAGCTGATCCGGGAACTGTGGCGATGTGTCCCACTTCCAGCAGGTAGATGCAAAGGTCCATATCCGTCTCGATCTTTTTGCCGTTGACGGACTTTCCGATATAGGAGCTGAAATCCGGGAACACATAGAAGGCACCACCGGGTTTGGGACACCTCACGCCCTTGATCTGGGCAATATGTCCCAGGATCAGGTCCCGGCGCCGCAGGAACGCATCCCTCATTTCAGTGACGCATGACTGGTCACCCGTTAAGGCTTCAAGAGCTGCACGCATTGCAATGGAGGTGGCTCCGGAGGTCATCTGTCCCTGAAGTTTGCTGCAGGCTTTAATCAGCCACTCCGGACCCGCCATATAGCCGATTCTCCAGCCGGTCATGGCATAACCCTTGGAAACCCCATTAATGATAATTACCCGGTCGCGGATCTCCTCGAATTGGGCAATGGATTCATGTCCGCCCACGAAATTGATATGTTCGTAGATCTCATCAGCGATCACAAAGACTTGCGGATGTTTTGCAAGTACTTTCGCCAGGGCTTTGAGTTCATCCCTGGTATAGACGCTTCCCGTCGGGTTGGAAGGAGAGCAGAGCAACAGGGCCTTTGTTTTGGGAGTGATGGCATCCTCCAGTTGCTGTGCCGACATTTTAAATTCAGCTTCAACAGTGGTGTCGACAATCACATTCACTCCTTCGGCAATCTTCACCTGTTCGGCATAGCTTACCCAGTAAGGAGCCGGGACGATCACCTCTTCACCCTTATCAATAAGGCAAATCATCACATTGGCCAGTGAATGCTTGGCCCCTACGCTGACCATGATTTGGGATGGTTTATAATCCAGGTTGTTCTCGCGTTTAAATTTTTCTGCAATGGCTTTCAGCAGGTCGGGGTATCCATTTACCGGGGCATAATGGTGCCAGTTGCCATCAATGGCCTTCTTGGCTGCTTCTCGAATGTGCTCAGGGGTAATGAAATCGGGTTCGCCCACACTCAGATTGATCACGTCAACTCCTTTTTCCTTTAGTTCACGACCCTTCTGGTTCATGGCGATGGTGGCGGAGGAAGCCAGTGAATTAATTCTTGCTGAAAGTTGTTCCATAAGTATAATAATTAATGGTTGAGGTTATAAGCGTTTCAGAAATCAAAAATACGCTTTTCGTAATAATTTAATTAATATTGTAGGGTACAAGTTTCGAAAAAAAGATCAACATGGTTGTACTGCTTGAAATCCTTAAGTATACAGTGCCCGCCTTCATCGTTTTTCTAACAACGCTGGTCATGCTCAGGGGATGGTCCAGGAACGAAGACCGGCAACGCAAGAAAGAGTTCAACATGCACCTGGCTGATGAAATCCTTCCGGTGCGGCTTCAGGCTTATGAACGCATCATCCTGCTTCTGGAGCGCATCGCCCCTGATTCAATGATCCTGCGACTCGGACGAACCGATTACTCCGCCAGGCAACTCCAACAGGAACTGCTCACTACCGTAACCTCCGAGTATGAGCACAACCTGGCCCAGCAAACCTATGTGAGTAACGAAGCCTGGGAAATGGTAAAGGCGGCTAAAAATCAGGTGATCAATCTTATCAATGGAACAGCTTCGGAATTGAAACCCGATGCCTCCGGCCCCACCCTTGCCAAACTGATCCTGGAGCGTCTCACGGAATTAAAAAACCCCCCGTCCCAGGCCGCCATCGACTTCCTGAAACAGGAGGTTAAAACACTCTTCTTCTGATACAATAAGGGATTCGTTATTTGATCAGCTCCACGCTCCTTTTTACAAAGGCAGCGAGGTCCTCTCCCTTTAACTGGTTGTTGGCAAGCAATGCCAGATCGATCAGTTGCTTCACAAGCTTCTGGCTCTTTCCGTGGTTCTTGAGCATCTCCACCCGCTTATCTTCCAGTTCTGCCAGTTTCTTATTGACCGTTTCCATCTGATCCTTTTCGCTCTGGGGGACCTCCTCTTCTTTCTTTCCCTCTTTGGCTTTTTCCAGCAGTTGCTGTTCTTCAGATAATCCTTTCTTCTCAGCACGCAGATCCTCCAGTTTCTTACCCAGTTTCTTGTCGGTCTGCTCCACAATTTTACCCACAAGTGGATGGTTGGAATTCACAACCAGGTTGTATGAATCGGGCATATTCCCGTAAAAGGAAGCCTGTCCGCTCATTTCCTGCATATCCTTCATGCGCCTCATAAATTCACTCTGGGTGATCATGACCGGGTGGTCAGATTCTGACAGCGATTCATAGCTAACGTAATAGCTCATCTCTTTTTCAGGCAGGTGGGCCTGGAATACAGGGGTCAGGTCAGCCTGCTGTTCCGGGGTCAGATTGGACTGCCGGGAATCCTCTTTCTCAATGAGTTTATCGATAATATCAGAATCCACCCTGGCAAATCTGGAATCCTTCAATTTGGTCTCCATATGATTCAGGAAGTGGGTGTCCAGTTGACCGTCCATGACCAACACATCGTACCCTTTGGCCTTGGCGGCCTCAATATAACTGTACTGTCCTGCCCTGTCGGTAGCATAAAGATAAACAAGGGTCTTGTTCCTGTCCGTCTGGGATTCTTTGATCAGCTTCTCATACTCCTCGAAAGTGAAATATTTTCCTTCCACATTCTTGAGCAGCGCAAACTTTTCGGCCCGGTCGTGGAATTTCTCCTCCGAAAGCATCCCGTATTCGATAAAAAGTTTCAGGTGATCCCATTTCTTTTCATACTGTTCCCTGTCATTCTTGAAGATTTCCTCTAACCGGTCGGCCACCTTCTTGGTGATGTGGGAAGAGATCTTCTTCACATTCGAATCACTCTGCAGGTAGCTCCTGGAGACGTTTAATGGAATGTCGGGTGAGTCCAGCACCCCGTGAAGAAGGGTCAGGAACTCGGGAACGATCCCCTCCACCGAGTCGGTTACAAAGACCTGGTTGCTGTAGAGCTGTATCTTGTTCTTCTGGATCTCAATGTTGTTCTTGATCCTCGGGAAATAAAGGATCCCTGTGAGTGTAAAAGGATAATCCACATTCAGGTGAATATTGAAAAGGGGCTCCTCTGAAATGGGATAGAGTTTTCTGTAAAACTCATTGTAGTCTTCATCCTTGACCTCTGCAGGAGGCAAGGTCCAGAGTGGTTTGGTATCATTTACGATATGATCCTTCCCGGTATCTTTCTCCTTGCCATCCTTCCACTCCTTCTCTTTACCAAAAGCGATCTCCACTGGAAGGAATTTGCAATACTTGTCCAGCAATTCATTGATCTTTTGCTCCTCCAGGAATTCCTTGCTGTCAGAATCAAGAAAAAGGGTAATCTCCGTTCCCCGTGAATCCTTATCACTTTCATCCAGGGTGAACTCGGGGCTGCCATCGCAACTCCAGGCCACACCCTTCGCATCTTCCTGCCACGACCGGGTCTTTATTTCAACTTTGTCGGATACCATAAAGGAAGAGTAGAATCCAAGGCCAAAATGACCGATGATGGCATTGCTTTCCTTTTTATATTTTTCCAGGAAATCCTCTGCACTTGAGAAGGCGATCTGGTTGATATACTTATCAACCTCTTCTGTAGTCATTCCCAACCCTGCGTCGGAGACCTTAAGGGTTTTTTTCTTCTTATCGACTTCCACACGGATAGTAAGATCGCCCATCTCGCCTTTGAATTCGCCCACAGAAGCCAGGGTCCTGAGCTTCTGGGTCGCATCTACTGCGTTAGATATCAACTCCCTCAGGAAGATCTCATGATCCGAATAGAGGAATTTCTTAATGATGGGGAAAATGTTCTCCGTGGTAACATTGATTTTACCTTTCTGCATTGTTCAACTGTTTTTGGTTTTACTTCCGGTCACGATTGTGACAAATGATATGCCAACACGCTAAATCTGACAATACGTCAGTCCTTGTTTCGGACATCGATGTCCTGCCTGAAAAACCAGGTGCCTTCTTTGAATTCAAGACCGTCATAAGAGCCGTCCGGACCATAGAATTCGTAATTGCCGGTGTATACAGGATGAAATGGAGAGAGGTGGTCATAGGTGATCATCCCCAGCCTCTGGTCGTACCTTACTGATACGGCCACCTGTGCGGAGTATTCAATTACCATCCGGTCCATATGGTCACGCCCGTCGAAAAACAGTCCTCCTGTAAACTGGGGCCTGTTGCGCTGGATGGCTATGGTTTCAATGGTCTTGATGATGGAGGTCGATTTGTTGAAATCCATTCCAAGCAAAGTATAGAACGTCTTCCTTTTGTAATTCCTGGTGATGATCTTATAATACAATTTCCCGTACCAATCCTCAGGTGATTGCCGGAGATTCTTTACATTTCGCTGTTCTTTATGGTTATCCGCCAGCTCGATCACCTTCACCTTGCCCTTTTTTTGTGCTACCTGGATAAATCCAAAATAGCGGTAGTGATCGGGATCATCCATTACATGCCATGTGAAAATCTTGAGCATTCCATCATCTGATGAAATTACCCCGATCCTGTCCAGCTTTTGCCAGGCAAAATCCATCGACCGGTCCTGTCCGAGTGCTTCGGAAAAAATATTCCTGATGGTGTCAATGATTTTGTCGGTTTCTGACAGGGTGTCTGAATAAAGGCTGTTAAACAATTCCATCAGTTCACTTTCTGCCCCCGCAAGATTGTGGTATTCTGACTCCTGTGCCCTGACCGGAGCTAAAAGTATGATTATACCTATGAAGAAGAGGAGCCTGGTCATTTCAATATATGAACGGAGAATCATTCACTTTCTTATGCTTCAAGACTGTCCAAAGCCTTCAATACGCGCCTGACAGAATCGTCCACCTCGGATTCTGTAATGATCATGGGAGGAGCAATTCGAAATGAATCATCGGAAAAGAGGAACTGGTCAATCACCAGTCCGTTTTCAAATGCAGCCTGAATGAACTTTCCCACATGAACCCCATCCTTCAGCACCACAGCAAGAAATAATCCCCGTCCGCGAATGGCTTTGACAAGCCTGTGTGAAAGACCTGATCTGTACCTTTTCTCCATCCGGAGGGCATGCTCCATTAATCCCTTCTGCTCCACATATTTCTGTGCAGCTAATCCCGCCGCGCAACTTACCGGGTGCCCCCCGAAAGTGGTAATGTGTCCCAATGGCGGATCGAATGTGAGGCTTTTCATTACCGCTCTGGAAGAGAGAAAAGCGCCCAGCGGCATTCCGCCACCAAAACTTTTGGCAAGGCATAAAATATCGGGAACCACTCCATAATGCTCAAATGAGAATAACTTTCCCGTTCTTCCCATTCCGGTCTGGATTTCATCCAGAATGAGCAATGACCCGGTCTCGTCACATCTTGCCCTCACCCTTCCCAGAAAATCTTCCACGGGTTCGATGATCCCGGCCTCAGCCTGAATCGGTTCCACGATCACCGCGGCCACGTTCCTGTCTATCATCTCCAGGTCATCCGTACAATTGAACCTGAGGTGCTTGATCCCGGGCAACAGCGGAAGGTATCCTGAACGGATTTCTTCGTCCCCCAGGATGCTCATTGCCCCGTGGGTACCACCGTGGTAAGCTTTCCTGAAGGCCCGGAACTCACCCCGGCCAGTAAACCGTTTTGCGAGCTTCATTGCCCCATCGATGGCTTCGCTGCCGGAATTCACAAAGAATACATTGTCCAGGGAAGACGGCAATCGATCGGTCAGCCATCGCGCATACTGTACCTGGGGAGATTGAATAAACTCCCCGTACACCATGGTATGCAGGTATTGTTCGGACTGCGACCTGATGGCCTGCAATACAGCCGGATGCCCATGACCAAGGGCAGAAACGGATACACCGGATACCAGGTCGATGAATTTTTTTCCACTGGTATCATAAAAGAAGATCCCTTCGGCTCTTTCTATTTCGAACTGAAGGGATGAACCAGATGTCTGCGCAACATGCCGCAAGAACAACTGTCTGTTGGATGTCATGGATTACTTGATGATCAGGTTGATGTCCCGCATCAGCTTTTCTTTGTAGGATTTTCCGATGGGAATTGATTTATTGCCATCCTCCACCTTGATGAGCACCGAATTATCTTCAATAACGTTGATGCAGCTGGTATTTACAATAAAGGACCTGTGAACCCTGGTAAATTTGGCCCCGGGCAGTTTCTGCTCTATGGCCTTCATGGTGAAATGGATTGTATACTTGTCTGAAAAGGTGTTAAAGATGACGTAGTTTTCAAGCGCCTCTACCCATAGAATGTCGTCATACTTAAGTTTTACCAGGGTGGCATTCTTCTTGATGAAAATCTCGTCCTTGCCAAGCTGCTCTGCAGTCATTTGCTCAAACCGCTTGAAAGCCTTGGAAACAGCCCTGTAGAAACGCCCGTAGTCCACCGGCTTCAACAGGTAATCTGTCACATCATACTCGTAGGAATCCACGGCATACTTTCCCTTGGAGGAAACAATGATGATCTGCGGCGGATTTTTAAGGGTATTAAGAAATTCAATGCCTGTCATTTCAGGCATTTCAATATCAAGAAAAATCAGATGGATCTCATCATGTTTCTTAAGGATATTGATACCTTCTACCGGATCCCCGCTGGAGGAAATCAACTCCAACCCGTCTGTCTTCTGTATAAATTCTTCAATAATCCGCCTGGACAGGGTATCATCATCAATAATCATACAATTCATGAGCTCTTCAGTTTTATCTACCTTAAATAGGTACTGATCTATAAAAAGTATCTATTAATCAAAGATAACCAATAATCGGTTAATATGTTCATATTGGGATCAAAATGTCTTGTCATAATCCTGCCGAAAATGACGCTCAATTTTTTCTGACATTTTTATACTGATTCTGAGCCAGTTCAGCAAAAGATCGGCCCTCTCTTCCTCACTGATCCTCCAGGTTAGGTCGGAGCGATTCAGCCTCCCCCTCAATTGATAGAGCACAATGGCAGCAGATACGGAAATATTATAACTTTCAGTAAAACCCACCATGGGGATCCGGATAAACTCATCGGCCAGCTCCATCGCCCGATCAGACAGGCCTTTCACTTCTGATCCGAACATTATTGCCGCCCTTCCAGAATCTATATCGAAACTCTCCGGGGTTTTACCATCAGCATGGGGAGAAGTGGCCACGATCCGGTATCCATTGTTTTTCAGCTCCCTTACAGCATCGCCTATGTTATCAATACTTTGATTATAATATTTCAGATTCAACCATTGGTTCGAACCCAGCGTCACGTCACGATTGATCTCAAACTCATTCCATTGCTCCACGATGTGTACATCCTGAATGCCCGCACAATCACAGGTACGAATCACTGCCGAAGCATTTTGTGACTGGTATATATCCTCAAGTATGACAGAAATATGTCTCGTTCGCTCAGCCAGAACCCTTTTAAATTGTTTGAAGCGGTTCTCGGTTACAAACTCGGATAAATGTGCGATTAGGTCCAGTTTAAATTGGTCCATCCATTAAAAATAGCCACAAAAAAAAGAGGGAGCAACAAGCTCCCTCCTCATTTGCAGTTCAAATATTTTTACTTGACAGCGTCTCCAAGCTCACTTCCAGCTTTGAACTTCACAACCTTTTTGGCTTTAATTTTAATCTCAGCTCCTGTTTGCGGGTTCCGGCCAGTCCTGGCACCTCTTTCAGAAACTGAAAAAGAACCGAATCCAACCAAGGCAACGCGATTTCCTTTTTTCAAGGCTTTGGTAGTAGTAGCGATGAATGCGTCAAGAGCCCTCTTGGCATCTGCCTTAGTCAGGTTGGCCTCAGCAGCAATAGCATCTATTAATTGTGCTTTGTTCATAATAAATGAAATTTAAGGGTTAGTAAATATTTTTATTTCTAGCCAAAATCTATACAAATATAAATTTTTCTCCTACCTGCGCAAGAAACTGCCCAAAAAAAATCGCTGAAATGTTGATAAATACTGACTTTTTGTAGATAACCGTCTCCAAGTTGATGAAAAATTCACCCGAATTCCGCAGATTCCTCATTTTTCGACCAAATCCCCTGAATAGTCCGCCAGTACTCAATTTGTATCATTTACCATTTCTGATGACTGATTTCGAACTGAATCCTTATCACTGGTCTGTGTCACATTTCAAAATTTTACTAATTTTGCGCCCGGAGGAATGGCAGAGTGGTCGAATGCGGCGGTCTTGAAAACCGTTGTCCGCTCACGCGGACCGGGGGTTCGAATCCCTCTTCCTCCGCCAACCATTACAAACCCGATCGACAGGTCGGGTTTTTTATTTGACAGGACTCGTTGAATGCTTGCATTCATAAGGGGATTGGCGAATAAAAAACAATTGCGAGCACAGCGAGGAATTGGGTTTGTAATGGTTGGGTAGCTCATCCTTTTGGGGATCACAAGACGCGAAGCGACGAGTAATCCCTGTTCAGGTTGCCTGTTGATGGGATCCTTCGAGCTCCCCGGCGGAGGCGATCTCGATTGACCTCTTAATGGCCTGCTGAATATCTTTGAAGATCATATCCTCCCCAATCACCATAAACAAGCCGTTTTTTCTGAAATCCTGCAACAGTTTCTCACTTACTCCGGAGAGAAGGACATTAATTCCCCTGGACTTATAATTCCTGATGATCTCTTTCAGTCCCTGGAAGCCGGTGGCGTCAATCAGAGGCACATAACGCATCCGAATGATAATCGTGACCGGTTTGATATTGGTATTGATTATGGTCTCCTGAAACTGCCGTGCCGCTCCAAAGAAAAGAGGTCCGTTGATCTCGTACAAAAGAACACCATCGGGAAGATTTTTCAATTCATTATCAAAAAGATACTCGCCATTAGCTCCTTCATAGGTGATGGTCTGCACGTTGACAGATTCGCTCATGCGCTTCATAAACATAAAGCTTGAAAGCACGATCCCAATTTCAATGGCTATGACCAGGTCAAAGAATACAGTCAGGAAAAAGGTGGTCAGCAGGATGATGATGTCCATCCTGTTTCCCTTCAGAAGGGATCTGAACTGCCGCCATTCACTCATGTTGTAGGCAACTACAACCAATATTCCTGCGAGGCATGATAGTGGGATCAACTTGGCGTAGGGAGCGAAAAGGATCATGATGGAAAGCAATACCAGGGAATGGGTGATCCCGGCAATCGGAGTCCTTCCCCCGTTTTTTACGTTGGTTGCTGTCCTTGCAATTGCCCCGGTGGCAGGGATTCCTCCAAAAATGGCGGATGCGATATTAGCCCCTCCCTGTGCGATCAACTCCATGTTCGACCGATGCTTTCCGCCGATCATCCCATCCGAAACCACTGCAGAAAGCAAGGACTCTATTGCCCCGAGCAGTGCAATTGCGAACGCGGGTTGAATAAGAGACTTTAGGGTATCAAAGTCCACATGGGGGACCGAAGGCAAGGCCAGGTGATTGGGTATATCACCAAAATTGCTTTCAATGGTATCCACAGGAATATGAAACAGGGCCACAGCCAGGGTTGACAGCAAAATGGCCACAACCGATCCGGGTATTTTCCTGGTGATTTTCTTAAAATACAGGGTTATTAATACTGTGATTACACTAATGGAAAGCGCATAAAGGTTCAGGTTGGAAAAGGAGCTGAAATAGAGTTTCCACTTTCCCAGAAAATCAGCAGGAACATGGGCTAGCCCGAGCCCTAGAAAATCATTGACCTGGGATGAGAAAATGATCAGCGCAATTCCGCTTGTAAATCCTACGATCAATGAGTAGGGGATAAATTTTAGCAGGTTTCCCAGCCTGGCCAGACCCATCCCGATGATGATAAAGCCCGCCAGGAAAGTGGCAATGGTCAATCCATCGGTACCGTACTCCTGCACAATGCCATAGACAATCACGATAAAGGCTCCGGTTGGGCCCCCGATCTGGACACGGCTCCCCCCGAATACTGAAATAATGATTCCGGCAATAATTGCCGTGATTAAACCTTTATCGGGAGGTACCCCTGAGGCAATGGCAAAAGCAATAGCCAGGGGCAGGGCCACTATTCCCACGATCAGGCCCGACCCAAGATCTTTGGTGAACTGTTCTTTGCTGATCCCCTCTTTAATTAGTGAAAAGAACTTCGGTATGAACTCCTTGTTGGAAAATATCTTACTCATCTTGGTTATGCAGGAATAGTTAATTTCGGCGCACAAAATAACTAAATAAACTGCCACGAAAGTTCAGTACGTTAAAACATTTAACTGGTTCGCCTTGTTGGTACTGGCAGCATTTAATAATTGTTACGAATTTCGTAACTCTGAAACATTAGAGCTTTAGAAACCAATCAATCATGAAGATCATTAAAGAGCCCACCCGGATTAAGGCTGCAGGTGAACCAGTCAAAGTAATCGAGGAGTTCATCGGCAACGTAAACTCTTCCACAGATGAGATCAGCATAGCAAGGATGAAAAGCCCGAAGGGTTGGAGTGAACCTGGACAGACCCCTGAATTCGACGAGTACACGCTGGTCCTGAAAGGGACACTGGTCGTCGAAACCAGGGAGTTGAAAAAAGAGATCCGCGACAACGAGGCAGTGATCACTAAAAAAGGGGAATGGGTCCGGTACAGTACTCCCTATGAAGGGGGCGCTGAATATATTGCCATTTGTTCACCTGCCTTTTCCATGGAGAGGGCACACAGGGATTGAACCCTATTCCCCGGTCCCGGCAGGAGGCAGCATACTTTGGGACCTCTTCAGGTTCGTCCTGTAGACCGGCAGGTTCACATGATTTTGTTCCTCCCCCAGTTTGCAGGCTTTCTCATAGTTCTCAGCGGCCAGTTCAAACTGGGAATTGTTCTCATAAGCTTCTCCAAGGCTGTCATAGACGTTTGATGAAGCAGGATACCGTTTTACATTTTCTAAGAACACTTTTATGGCCTTCTCCATATCGTTTTGCTGCAAATAATTATAGCCCAGAAGGTTTATTATAAGCTCGGGAGTTTGGATTTCAAAGCCATATTTGGAAGAGACTTTTTCATAATGTGAATCTATGAACTTCAGGCCCTGACCGATCCTGTCCAGGGGAAATTGCCAGTCAGAAAAAATAAACCGCAAGCCGCTGAAAAGACTGATGTAAGGAATTGTTGCATGATTTTCTGAAGGCATTTTCACATATTTAAAATCAATGGTCCCTTTTGTCACCCGTTCCAAGGAGGAAGAGAATGCATCCAGGGCTTCAAAATAGTCCGGTTCATCCCCGATGGTCATATAGAAATATTTATGATCCTCCCTGTAGGGCCTTAACAGGTCATCTGCCATTTTCACCAGGCGGTTATCCGCATACATAAGATAGGGGCTGACTGCAATAATGCCATCAAAGAGCTCCGGTTTTGTATAGAGGGAATACACGGCAAATGTTCCACCAAAGGAATGCCCCAGCAAGATGTTAAAACCCGAGGTCCTGTAGTTTTCATCCAGCAGCGGTATCACCTCTCCCGACACGAAATCAAGGAACTTTCCGGCTCCCCCCGATGTGGGAATCCCGGGATCGTGTACCGGTGAAAAATCCCTGTTTCGGTCCACGTTGTGGATGGAAACTATGATCATGCCTGGAACCGAACCCTGATTTGACAGGAAATTTACTGCACCAATGGCATGCTGGAAATGGGTTCTCCCATCCAACAGGTACAAAACCGGGTACCTGTTTCCTGTGCTGGCATAATCTGAAGGAAGAGAAACCGTAATGATTCTGTCCTCCTGGAGATGGGTGGACCTTATTTGCAATTCCGTTATACTTGAAATCCCTGCATCGTTCTGGGCAACTGCATTGCCCAGGATGAGGACCAGGAAGGCCGCAAGAATCGTGATTGATTTCATGGTAGTCATTTTAGCATCTATTAAACATATCGAAAAAGCGCGCATGAGTAAAATAAAAATAGCAAGCACCTGGATATCGTCAGCCAAAAAACATGCAGGCGGGGCCAGATGCATTGACAGCTTATTAAAACCATTTCACACTGATTAATGATCCTGTTTCATATGTGATTATATATTGCTATTATTAAAACGTATTTATCGTACTTTTGACCGCGGTGTGGATCAGTTGGTTATCAAACATATAAACCAAGGCGACAAGAGGGCATTCAAAAATGTCTTTGACCAGTATTTCAATCCCCTTACCGGGTTCGGGTACAAGTATGTGAAAGATCAATTTGTGGTGGAAGATATCGTGCAGGAAGCATTTATTGGCTTCTGGGAAGTCCGTCAGGATTTCGACCACATCAATGCGGTGAAATCATTTCTCTATACTTCTGTCAAAAACAAATGCCTGAACCACATCAAGCATCAGGCAGTAGTAAAGAAACACGAACCTGCAGTGGCGTATGAGCTGGAATCAGACCACTACTTTGGCAGTCGTGTCATTGAAGAGGAGACTTTCAATCAGCTTTTCCAGGAGATCAAGAATTTACCCAGGTCGGCCCAGGCGATCATGTTGCTCTCATTAAACGGTTTAAAGAACCAGGAAATCGCGGATGAATTGAATATCTCCTTGAATACCGTAAAAACACAAAAGAAGATCGCCTATTCAAAACTGAAGGAAAAAATGGGAAATGCGTTTAATTGGATGTTGTTATTGCTTCTGAATTTTCTATAAAAAAAATGAAATGGCTTCACCCGGTATTAAAGTTTGTTGTTTCAGTATTGAATGTAAGATGGTTTTATGAATGATACCTTTCATATTGCTGATTTAATCGTCAGGAAAATCAGGGGGACAATTACCCCCCGGGAATCTGATGAACTTGAAGAGTGGATCAATGAAAATCCTGATAATCTTTCGATTTATCACAGGGCCACAGATCGGAAAAACCAACTTGACAAGCTTGAGATCTACAATCTGTTCCGGAAAGAAAAGGTATGGGCCAGGCTGGAAGAGGAATTATTCCCCACCAAAACAATCAGGCTTTCCCCTCAGAAAGTGCTCAGATATGCTGCATCCATCCTTTTGCCTCTTCTTGTTGCAGGGGGCGTGGGATATATGCTCCTGAACAAACCGGCCCAGGAGACCTTCGCTGATCTTGATGAAGTGATCAAACCCGGATCACAAAAAGCAGTGCTGATCCTGGCAGATGGAGGGACGATCGAATTAGAGCCAGGACAATCCATGGCAGATTTCCATGAAGGGGATGCATTGATCAGGAACGAAAATAACCTTCTCACTTACTCCGTTGAAGATACCCGATCCAGCCAGGCGGAAATGATTTATAATGAATTAAAGACACCACGTGGTGGTGGGTACAATATAAAACTCTCCGATGGAACCGGAGTCTGGCTCAATGCCGGATCATCCTTAAGGTTCCCTGTCTCTTTTTCCGATTCCACCCGGCGGGTGTTCCTCGAAGGAGAAGCCTATTTTGAGGTCACCCACAATGGAACCCCATTTATTGTGAATGCAGAAGATATGGATGTCAGTGTCCTGGGAACCTCCTTTAATGTGTCTGCTTATTCCGATGAGCCCGAGTTCAAAACGACCCTTGTTGATGGGATTGTCAGCGTGACTTATCCGGGAACTGCCGGATCAATCCCGGTCAGTGAAATCCTAGCGCCCAATCAACAGGCAGTCGTCAACAAATCAGGTTCAGAAATATCCATTGCAGAAGTAAATACATCTTTCTATACCTCCTGGATGCGTGGAAAAATGGAGTTTAACAATGAACCCCTGGATATTGTGATGAAACGACTGGCCCGCTGGTACGATTTTGAATATGAGTTTGAAAATAGCGAGGCAAAAGATTATCATTTTTCAGCCAGGCTGGATAAGAGCGAAAACATCTCCGCCATCCTCGAAATGTTGCAACTGACCACCGATGTGAAATTCGAAGCCAGGGAAAACAAAATCGTGGTTTATTAGTTCCTCTGAAACTTAAAGACATTGAGAACAGCGTTTAGCATATGTGCCTTTCTGTTTTTTGCAACTGTTCTTGAAGCGCAGGTTGAAACAATCAGCATTTCACTCAGGGATACTACCGTCGAGGCCATTATCAATGAAATCAGGAACCAGACGGAGATTGATTTCATATTTAACCATGAGGAGCTGGATAAATGTCCAAAGGTCAGCGTTTCGGTTTCAAATGGTAGCGTGGAGGAGGTGCTGAACCAGTGCCTGAAAAACACCGGACTGACCCACCAGAAAGTAAATAATACCATTATCATTGCCCCTCCAAAAAATGAAGGTAAAAATGCCCCCGCGAATATCCGGCAGAGGAAGCAATCGATTCGGGGAACCGTTACTGACAGGGATTCGCAAATTCCTTTACCTTTTGCCAGCGTGGTGGTATTAAATACCCAACCCCTGCGCGGGGCCATGACTGATGGAAATGGGGATTTTAAGATTGACAACCTGCCTCCGGGACGCTATAGCCTGCAGGTATCCTACGTCGGCTACCAGGATGTGGTCCTCTCTGAAATCCTGCTGGGCTCTGCCAAAGAGATGATACTGGCCATTGAGATCACGGAAGAGACTCAATCCATCGGTGAGGTATCGGTCAGCCTGGCCAAGGGGGAGCCCCTGAATCAGATGGCCACGGTCAGTTCCAGGTCCTTCAGTGTGGAGGAGACAAAAAGGTATGCCGCCAGTATCAGCGATCCGGCGAGGATGGTCCAGGTATTTGCCGGTGTTTCAGGGACCGATGATGCCACCAACGAAATTGTGATCCGGGGCAACTCGCCCAACTGGTTGTTGTGGAGGCTGGAAGGGGTCGAGATACCCAGTCCGAATCATTTTGCTGAAGAGGGATACACCTCCGGAGCCGTAAGTATTCTCAGCACCAACATGCTGGGGACCTCAGATTTTTTTACCGGTGCTTTTCCTGCCGAATATGGGAATGCCCTCTCAGGTGTGTTTGATATCAGGTTAAGGAACGGAAACAACCAGGAATATGAATACACCCTCCAGGCAGGTGTGCTCGGGATCGATCTTTCAGCGGAAGGCCCATTCAAGAAGGGGTACAGTGGATCTTATCTATTCAATTACAGATATTCGTCATTCTCGCTTCTGAACAGTCTCAATGTCCAGCTCTCTAAAAATGCGCTGCCCAATTACCAGGACCTCTCCTTCAAAATAAACCTGCCCACAGAAAAAGCAGGCGTTTTCTCTGTCTGGGCCCTCGGGGGACTTTCGGATGATAATGAACGATTTTTGCCGGATACCGCATCAGGTGAGTTGACTGAAACCGGGTACAGCGATATAACGAAAACCGGTATGTATGCTGCCGGTATCAGCCATATCATCTTTCCTGATGATCGATCATACATTAAAACGGTGATTTCTCCTTCACTTAGTTTCAGCTCCGAAAATTATGATCGGATGGATAGCCTGGGGATGCTGCATGATTATATGTTTGATGAGTTTCAAAGCAGAGCCTTCAGGGTAACCTCTTTGTATAATCGAAAATTTTCCAGCAGATTGACCGCTCGAACCGGAGTTACCCTGAACTTCCTGAACTACGATTATTTTGCAGAACAGGCTGACTCGGAAGGGATTCTCAATGCATTCATGAATAGTTCAGGTCACACCAGCCTGTTTCAGGGTTACGTGCAAACACGATACAAATTTTCGGACCGGATATTTTTTACTGCCGGCCTGCATTATGCATACTTTGCCCTGAGCTCGGATCAATCCCTTGAGCCCAGGCTGGGATTCATGATCAAATTGCCAAAACGACAGAAACTGAGTATCGGTATCGGGCGTCACAGTAAAAATGCGAACCTTCCGGTCTATTTTGTGGAACAGGAGAATCCCGACGGGAGCCTTGCCATTCCAAATCGGTCCCTGAAGATGATCCGATCGACCCATTACATTGCTTCCTACGATAAAATGGTTGGCCGTGATATGAATCTGAAAGCAGAAATCTATTATCAGAGAATTTCCAAATTGCCCGTCCCCCTGAATCCGGAAAAACTGTGGACCCCCGCTTTTGGTGGGATTTATCCCGATGATACGCTTGCCAGCATTGGAGCAGGCAGAAATATCGGATTGGAGCTCACTTTTCAGAAATTCTTCACAAACGGGACCTATTTTCTGGTGACAAGTTCCCTGTATGACTCAAAGTTCAAACCGGCTGACGGTCAATGGTACAATAGCAGGTACAATAGCAATTATATCAACAATTTTGTGGGAGGGAAAGAATTTAAATGGGGTGAAAACAAAATGGTCAGCGTCAATTCAAAAATTATCTGGGCGGGAGGCAAAAGGTACATCCCCATCGACCTGGAAGAGTCGATCAAACAGGGCACCGGGGTATTCAATACAGCGGAAATCTACAGTGAGAAGGCCAAAGATTATTTTAGATTAGATGTGGGATTCAGACTCCATTTTTACAGGCAAAAGGCCGAGCATGTGATCAGCCTGGATATTCAAAATGTCACGAACCGGCGCAATATCTGGGCAAAAGAGTACAATCCGGTCACGGAAAGTATCGAGGATTACCCAATGGCAGGGATCATCCCCTTGTTGAATTACAGGGTGGAATTCTAACGGAATGAATTCCGGCAACCCTCAGTAGCAGGCGTCTATGATCTGATCCACCACAGGCAGCGCTTCATCCGCCTGGACCTGGTAATCTCCCTGGGTGTTCGGAATGGAAGTCATCACCACTACCAGCTGGTGATCCGGTATGATAAAGGCAAACTGCCCTCCGTGCCCCCAGGTAAAATGAATATTCCGGATGGCATCGAACCACCAGTAGTACCCGAACTTGTAATCCATGTCAGCGTCCACCTTTACACTTGTCATTTCCCTGATCCAATCAGCTGAAATAATTTGCCGGCCATTGTATCTTCCACTGTCGGCGACGCACAAGGCAATTTTTGCCAGTTCCCTGGGAGTGGTTTCAATCCCGTATCCGCCCAGGGTGGTACCATCCTTGTATCGTACCCAGTTGTAATTCCGAACTCCGATCTTCGAAAAGAATACTTCATCTGCCCATTCATCGGCCGGTTTCCCTACTGCCCGCTGAATAATGGAAGCTACAATTTGAGGATCGCCATCATTGTACCAGAAGTCGGTGCCAGGCAGTGTTCTCATGGGCCTGGAAAGCACAAAATCTGTGATATTGTCCGGGAGCTGCCGCAGCACTTTATCGGTCTCGCCACCCACCCCATCGTTGTCATAATCAATTCCGGAGTGCATGGTAATCAGCTGCTCTATGGTGATTCCTGATTTCTCCGGATAATCCTTTAACTCTTCCGGCAGGTATTTCGAGATCGGATCATCCACCGAGGTGATGATTCCCTGGTCCAAAGCGATTCCGGTGATTATCGCCAGGACCTGTTTGGTGCTTGACCATATGAGATGCTGTGTGGTAATATCATTTTCATCCTTCAGATAGGATTCCGCCACAAGCTTGTTGTTGCGTAAAACCAGAAGGCTTCTAAGCGACCATAGATTCTCATCTTTGTACAGAGCCCTGTAGATGGAGGTGAGTTGTTCCGGATCGATACCTTCATCAGCCGGGGTTGAAATGACCAGTCCGTCACCAATATCCGCAGGGTGGTTGGATTCATAAGGCATATTCAGCGGGTCCTCTTTCAGGCACCCAGTCAGTATCAAGGCCGAAAGTATGGGTATCACCAGTCTCATCGATTCAATTTTTTATTTCTAAGTTCCCATTTCAAGTTTAACGAGTGCGACATATAACTGAATTTGGGTGTATCCATATATCCCATGTATTCAAATTCGTAACCGAGTGAGAATCTTTTCTCCGGGTCACTCCAGTCCAGCTTCACATCGAAATGATTATACACATTCACGGACCCCAATGTCATGTTTGAATGCGGATTCCGGACAAAATCGGAGAAGGTGAGGGAATAAAAATACTCCTCTTTTCCCATCTCTGGCCTGGAATTCAGGCTGGCCACCGAATTTGAAAATGAGAAATGAAGCGTCCTGCCCTTCACCGGCAGTGATATCATTATTCGCGGGCCCAATTCATAGGAAGAGATCCAGAACATGTGCCCGCTCTGCAGCTCAGGATACAATTGCCACATGTAATAACCGGAAAGGTAGGGTCCCAGGGTAATGGATAGGTCAGGGTTGTCATTGATCCTGAAGCCGTAAAGTAGTTCAAATGGTTTCAGGGCCCAGATCATCCCCAATCCCTGGCGATAGTTCATTCCAAAACCCAGCTCAGCTTCGTAAATGAAACAGTTTCTTCCGGACGGATAGAAAAGGGCATACTCTCCGGCCAGGAACAGACCGTTGTTTACAAGTCCATAGTTGAATTCCTCCTTGATCTGGTGAAACCCCGGCTTAAAGGAAATTGCATGCTCGATTCCTTTATCACCATACTGAGCCCTCAGTGTGATAGCGTAAAATAGAATCCCCAATATTGCGACCAGGCGCAGCTTCATATTGCCCTCGTTTTTCGTGGAGTTCCCCTCCTGTCAATAAGATAACAACTCATCATAAAGATAGGTTTTTAAAAATAGGCGATTGCTGCTTCCAGGGTTTTATCCTGGCCGGCTTCGATCTCTTCCACGGTATTCTTCATATAGATATCGGGGGGCATACCAGTGCCTTCATAGTTAATCCCGTCAATAAATACAACCTGCTGTGGACACACCGCATAATTCCATCCATTGGCAAGTTCTTTCCCTATTTTGTTGGAGAATGCGCCGTTGGTGGTATCGCCCATCACGGTAACATTGGGAAGTGTCATCAGGATCTGCACAGCACGTTCACCTGCACTGATGGTGAGCCGGTCGGTTAATACCACGATGGGCTTATCAAAATAGTCGCCCGAAGGCTCTACATACCAATCATACCATTCATCATAATCAGATTCCCCAGTTCCATTTTTATGGCGCGAACGAAATACAAGCCGTTTTTCGTCCGTCAAGCGGCTGAATTCGGTAATGGCATAGGTAAAGTCGCCCCCGCCATTGGACCTGAGATCAAAAACCAAACCGTCGGCCCCATCAAATGAGTCAAGGATATCATTCATCTCGAGTAAATTATCGCGGAACCCTTTGAGGTAGAAATATCCTACGTTTCCGATCATTCCATAGAGGTTCATTCCCTCGTAAGTCTCCTTGAAGGTATCATTCATATATTTTGCTTTAATAAGATCCAGGTCCAGCAGTTCACTTCCGATTTTCTGATCATAAATCAGGTTTGAAGTGAATACCTCCTGGTCCGGTACTGCAAATGAAACATGACCATCATCCAGGGTCCTGAGCAATTCCTTCATAATGCTGATGAGCTCCTCATCTGAAGTATTTTCATTGACCTGGGGCCTGAAGGTATCGTACTGGAATTGCCAGTCGACTCCCCTTACTTCGAATCCGGCATAATCGGTCTTGAAGGTAGACCAGAGATCCTCAAAGAGTGCTTCCGGGTTATTTGCGGGTTCATTTTCGAAGCTCATTTTTTCACAACTTATTGGCAGCAAAAGCAGTACTGCAGCGATGATTGTATGTATAGTTTTCATGATGTTATAATTTGATGGTGGTGCCGATTAGAAAAAGATGTTGGTAGGATGTAAGCTTTACTGGTTTGGAATGAAGGTTCATGGAAAACATGTAACCTGCTCCTAACTCCCAGCGATCGTTCAGTGCATAATGATAACGCAGGTCCAGATCCACAATTTGCGAGGTTCCCCAGGATTGGATTTCAGCTGTTTTAACATGCTCAAAGAATATTTTCAGGTCTCCATGAACAGAGATCCGTTCCAGGTAGCCATCGTCCTGACCCATGTATGGAGAACGGGCTACACCTGAAAAAAGAGGAAGGTTCAGATTCGCATCAAACCGGTGTTTATTTCCTGCATTATACTTCAGGTTGACCCAGGCATCCAGACCCATGGGAATGTAGTAACCGAAAGGACCAGCCGGACCAAAATCGTAATCTGAGATATGAAAGCGGTTCCGTATTCTTCCACCCAAAATGAATTTCCATTGCTCATTTTCAATGAGCTCCACTCCCAGAGAATAATTCAGGTCAATCAGCGTAAAACTGTTGCCATATTTGGTATTTGTCTCTCCATCTAATTGATATGTAAAAAGATCTCCTGTGTTGCCTCCATAGCTTCCAAATCTGATTGAAGCCCGCTGCTCCAGTTTTCCGGAGCGTTCGTAATTCAGTATCACATTGACAGGTGACCAGGACTGGTGCACAAAGGGGGAAAAATTAAGATCCTGCTTCTTTAGATTTCCAGTTCCCCAGTATATCCCAATGGAATTTGTGGGTTTATTCAAGGAGTTGGAGCTTTCGTTCTGGGCCCTGAGACCTGAAAGGCAGGTGACAAGGGCCGCAAGTAAAATGGTTATCTTTTTAATGCGGCCCTTGGCCTGACTGAGTTCGACTTTATCCCGGTTCATGATATTTTATCCTAATTGTTGGAATTTATAACCCTGCCCGATCCGGCAATATTTTCATGGATCACGGGAGATCCCTTATAGTAGACACTTCCGCTGCCATCAATCACCACATCAAGTTCCGTGTTTACAGTAATTTCACAGTTACCGGATCCGCTGATATCCACCTCGCACTGGGAAGCTGTAAGCGGAAATCCAAAAAATCCTCCGGTACCTATCAGGGAGATTTCCATTTGATCCACTGAGATGGGGTCCAAAACGGTCACATTGCCCGAACCAGTATTGCGTACTCCTTCGATTGTTGGAATGGTAAGGTTGTAGGTCAATTCATAGTCTCCGTAATTTCCGCGTTCCAGCTCGATGTACCAGGTCCCGTTGGATACCTCGGTTTGAATTCTATTGATGATGTTGGTATGTCCGGTCACACTTACTTCCTGTACAGGACCATAGAAGATGTTTACATTATCTACACCTTCAGTGCTTATTTTGGAGAATTCATCCACCTGAAGGATCTGGGTGGTAATTGCTCCAATCCCTTCGATCTTTGTATCCATTTTCTCACAGCTTTGGGCCATCAGGCCTGCGAATATGCTCGCAACGATTACTAATTGTGTCTTTTTCATGATTTCTGATTTTTAGTGTTTGAAACTTTTTTTATTCATATTTGATTCATGCGCATTTACTCCTAAAACAACAAGATTGAAAACCGGGTGAAGCGTTTGAAGAGAAATATTTCTTTTAATGAAAAATCCCCTGCAAACATTTGGTTCACAGGGGAATTTATGCGCTCCAGCGTGATGCTTCTTACCTGGTATTGATGGTATGGGTGAATCCAATCTGAAGGGCAGGAGTAAATGTCGATGTGGTTTTATGAGGAATCTGCCAGTATAACTTGGGCCTTAGCCATATCAAATTTTGTGTACCGGAGCCATGTGTGAAATTGTACCCGATCCCCAGTGTCAGAGATGGCATAAAGTCCGGCGGATAAATTCCTGAGGTTTCGCTGACTACTCCACTATTATCCACTTCATATACGCCATCAGATTGAACGATGCTTTGCAGGACTCCGAATCCGACGCTCTCTTCCAGGAAAAATCCTGAATTAAAGTAGCGCCTGAATCCGAAATTTACATCTGCAAAAAGGCCAGAGTGGTTCCTGGGGTGCACATAGAATCCAAGATCCAACCGGACAGGCAAGGAGACTTTCTCCGAGTGCATTTTCTCCATTTCAAATTCCAGGACAATGCCCGGGTAGGTGACGGTTTGTCCAAAGTATCCGGCACCCAGGTTCATATGGGTTTGTGCGTAAGCAGCTCCGGAAAAAGAGATCAGGACAAACAATGCGGGCAATAGATATATCTTTTTCATGGTGGTTTTTTATTTATAGGTTTCAATAAATCTGCCGACCTCCTGGTAAAAGATCTCCGGCTGGTCATGATTGGGTGCATGCGCACATTCGGGGATCTTTACCACCTCTTTCATGGAGGGTGCTGTACCAAGATGATCATAGACATAATCAGCAAGTTCCGCAGGGACCACGCCATCCTCTGCTCCCCAGAGCATCAAAGCCGGAATGGTAATGTTGCTGATCTCAGGTGTGTAATCCAGATAATCCCAGGGCTCCATATCCTCGGTATCCCCGAAACTGTAAACATAATAGGACATGGAGAACATGGATTTGAAGATCAGATCCGTATAAGGGATGGGATGTTCCTCCATTGACTTCTCCCAGTCATAGGCATCACCCCTAAGTGCTGAGACAAAGAAATAGGGTTCTAAAGCAGAATAATTAGGCGGGGCAGGGTTTTCCTCGTACCAGTCGATGATAAACTGCCATAATTCGGTATCAGCATCTGGTTCAGCCATTTTTGCGGGAACCCTTTCCAGGACCCACTCCTTCATCATCTGGGCTTCCAATTCTCCGTACAGGGAGCCATCCAGGTCGATCCACCCTTTAAAGTCGGCTGCATGGTTATCCCGGCCAAGGTATCCGGCAGAGAGTTGCCCCCCCCAGCTATGCCCCAGCATAAACAGTTTTTTACCCGGGTATTTTTGCTGGATCAACTCCACGATCTTTTCCGTATCCTCGATAAACTGGTCCGGATTCATAGTCGATTTGTCGTAATGTCCCTGTGTCATTCCTGAAAAGCGCTGATCCCAGTACACCAGCATGTAATCCTCTTCCAGGTATTTAAAACCCGGGGTTACGGAGAATCCCATCCCTGCGTCCCCGGGACCTCCATGGCAGGTGATAAGGATCACATCCGAGTTAAAGTTGCCTTTTACCCAGACGGGCATGAGGGCACTTTTATGTTTGAGGTGAAAAAAGTCTCCTTCTGCCAAATATTCTGATTTTTGGCAGGCTCCGGCTAATAGCAATAGACCGGTAATAGCTATGATGGCATAATTTTTCATTATTTCGTGGTTTTAAAGGTGTGTGTATATCCAATCTGCAAAGCGGTGTAGGGAAGGTTCAGTCCCCTGACTCCAAAATTCCAGTAGATCTTGGGCCTGATCCAGATCAGGTTCTGTGTCTCCTGGTTCCGGGTAATGTTGTAACCCACACCCAGTGTTACTGAAGGGGTGAATCCCAGATTGGCCCCATCCCTGTACCTGACCACGCTTCCAAACTCGTCTATATAGTAGATACTCTCCAGCGTATAAAATGAGGAGGCGATTCCAATCCCCATGGACTGTTCTAAAAAGAGGCCCGATTTAAAGTATTCCCGGAATCCTTTATGGATATCCAGAAACATCAGATTATACTCCGGATCGGAAAAATAGCCCAGGTCAACCCTTAAAGGAAGAGAGAATGATTCTGAGTGGAAGGTTTCGTATTCAAATTCCAGGACAACACCCGGATGCACAGCCCTTTCACCGAAATACCCGATGCCCGCACTGATGAGGGATTGTGCATGGGTGCTCAATGAAATCCCCGCTGTGGCAATCAATAATAGAATTATTCTTTTCATGGATTCATTTTTTTCTGGTTTCAATCCTAAAACAACAAGATTGAAAACCGGGTGAAGAGATGCGTGAATTTTTTTGGATCATCTGATGGGCCCGGTCGTCAATTGGTACTGATGATCGGTTTATCCGCAGGCAAAAAATGCAGGTCCGGATGGAAAATTGTATCTTCAATGGATAAACTACACCCATCGCCATGAATAAAAGATTCAGATGTATTGCGTTCATTGCCATTACCCT
This sequence comes from Bacteroidota bacterium, assembly GCA_024640885.1. Taxonomy (GTDB): domain Bacteria; phylum Bacteroidota; class Bacteroidia; order Bacteroidales. The sequence goes on from JAHEEC010000040.1 coordinate 34,139, forward strand.
GCTTGTGAACAGTTGCAGGGAGACGGCCCCTGTCGGCAATGAGGGATCAGGATCGCAGGACCCGGCAGATAACCTTCCTTTGAATGTAACCCGGCTCACCTATTTTGGCCAGAGAGCTGACTGGTCCCATGATGGAAAAAAGATCCTGTTTATCGAGAAAACTTTCGGCGATGCCTTTGAGGTGGAGGTGGCCACCGGCAGGATTACGCCGGTTACCCACCACTTTTACCACGAAGGATTTGTGCGTGCCCTCTACCTGGCCAACG
>JAHEEC010000244.1 GCA_024640885.1 Bacteroidota bacterium
AAATCCCCAGGATCAGGGGAAGAATTACCGGGAAGATCAGCTGCTGGGTATCTGTTTCATTGTCCACTGCCGATCCAATGACTGCAAACATGGCGGCATAGAGCAGGTAGCCGAAAATAAAATAGAAGAGGAAAGCTCCGATCATTACTCCAGCATTGATCGACTTCAGGGAGGCAAATATTTCCTGTGCCACATCCATATCTTCGCCAACCAGGTCTTCCGCGCTGGGTATGCTGAGATCCTGTGCATCAGCTCCCTGCTCAAACAGATCGGATCCCACCACCTGTTCGGTTGGACTCTGGTTCAGTTCCGGAAAGAAAGCTGCTTTAAGTCCGGTGATTAATGCAGCTGAAAGCAGCATCCAGATCAAAAACTGGGTCAGTCCCACCAGCCCCACTCCAATGATCTTACCCATCATCAGCTGAAAGGGTTTGACCGAGCTCACAATTACTTCGATGATCCGGCTTACCTTTTCCTCGATCACTCCCCGCATCACCTGGGAGCCAAAGAAGAAAATAAAGAAAAAGATGAGCATTCCCGACAGGTATCCCATGGCCATAACCACACCGGTGTTACTTTCCTGGGTCTTACCGTCCTTGGTCCACTTGATGTTCCTGACATTAATACTGGTTTCCACCTCTGCCAGGATCCGTTCAATATCCACAATTTCATGCTGGGCCAGTTTCAAATCCTCAATTTCGCTCTCCATGGCGCGCTTCAGGTACTCCGAAATTTCAATGGAGGTCTGATTGGTGGAGTATATCAGGGATGAATTCGAAGCCAGGATATTGGCAGGAATGAATAGCAGCGCATAGTAGCCCGATTCCTCAAAACTTTCTTTGAAAGTCTCAATGGAAACTCCCTGGACCACCTGGAATTTCACAGTTTCGGTCTCCGGGATGATAAATACAGGTCCGTTCGTCCCCGGTTCGGTAAAAAGAAAGGAGTCATCGATCACTACGATCAGCTTTTCCTCCTTGTCCTCCAGGGTGGCGAAGTACATGGGGATTAATACATAGGCTGCAAAGATCAGGGGTCCGAGTACCGACATAATAATAAAGGACTTCTTCCGGATGCGGGTAAAGTACTCCCTATGAATAATCAAACCAATCTTATTCATGCGCGGGCCCCCTTCTTTTGTATGGTGTCATTGACCACCTGAATAAATATGTCATTCATTCCCGGTAAAATCTCCTGGAAAGCTTTAATCTCGGTAATCTGCAGGAGATTCCTGATCAGATCGCCGGATCCTTCCTCCTCGTTTTTTATCCTGATGGCAGCCCGCTGTCCCATTCCGTTCTCCTCTACGCTCAGGAGTTCAAAACGCGGATCCAGGCCCTTGGCCAGTTTCTCTGCGCTGCCCTTAAAAATTAGCTGGTACTTGTTGGCCCGGTAGCGTTCCCTGACCTCTGAAATCTCACCCTGCAGGACAGCTTCCGACTCATTGATCAGGGTGATGTGGTCGCATAACTCTTCCACCGAGGCCATGTTGTGGGTAGAGAATATGATGGTGGCTCCCCGTGCTTTCATCTGCAGGATCTCATGTTTCAGCAGATTCACATTGATGGGATCAAAACCACTGAAGGGTTCATCGAAGATCAGCAGCCTGGGCTCATGCAGCACGGTGGTGATGAATTGGACCTTCTGGGCCATGCCCTTGGAGAGCTCTTCCACCTTTTTGTCCCACCATGCCTCAATTTCAAATTTATGAAACCAGGTCTTAAGCCGTTTCATGGCCTCCTGCCTGGAGAGTCCCTTTAGCTGTGCCAGGTAGAGTGCCTGCTCCCCAACCTTCATCTTTTTATAGAGTCCACGCTCTTCCGGTAAATAGCCGATCATATGCCGGTGCTCCTGCCCAATGGGCTTACCCTCGAAAAGGATGGAACCCTGGTCCGGTGCGGTGATCTGGTTAATGATTCGTAGCAGGGTGGTTTTTCCTGCACCATTGGGTCCAAGCAAGCCATAGATGCTGCCTTCCGGAACCTCCATGGACACCTGGTTCAGTGCCCTGTGTCCGCTAAAGTCCTTGACAACTTCACTGGCACTTATTAAATTCATTCAAAGAAATTTTTCATCCGGTTGAAGAAACCGTGTTCATTTTTATCGGGTCGGGGAGTAAAGGTATCCGATTGTTCCATCTTTTCAAATACCTTCTTCTCTTCTTTTTCAAGGGATTTTGGAATCCACACATTGATCTGCACCAGTAAATCACCCCTTCCGTAACCATTGACCTCCGGTACACCTTTACCCCTGAGGCGCAGAACCCTGCCTGGCTGAGTTCCGGCTTCGATCTTGATCTTGGCCTTTCCCTCCACCGTAGGAATCTCCACGGTGGCTCCCAGGGTAGCCTGCGGGATACTCAGGTAGAGGTTGTAGAGCAGGTCGCTTCCGTCCCGGGTCAGTTCCGGATGGTTCTCCTCATGGATAATAACCAGCAGGTCACCATTCATTCCTCCCCGACGGGCTGCATTACCCTTTCCGCTCATCTTCACCTGCATGCCTTCAGCAACTCCGGCAGGGATATTGATTTTAATTACTTCCTCTTGTTTTACAATTCCCTCCCCGTAACAGGATTCACACTTCTCGCTGATGGTGCTTCCTTCGCCGTGACAGGTGGGACAGGAGGATGCCGTCTGCATCTGCCCCAGGAAGGTATTGGTAACGCGCGTCACCTGGCCACTGCCATGACAGGTGTGGCAGGTATCCTTGGCAGTGCCGTGCTTGGCTCCCGTACCGCTACAGGCATCGCAGGAGACATATTTTTTCACTTTTATTTTCTTTTCCACCCCATTGGCCACCTCCTTCA
>JAHEEC010000041.1 GCA_024640885.1 Bacteroidota bacterium
TACACCTCCCTGCCCGGTGGAACGGCAACGGTGCAGGATCACATCAAAAGTGTCTACAGGAACAGTGTGGTCAACGGGGCCGACAACCTGGCAGCCTACGTGGGACAGAAGGATCCATACCTGGCCCATATCAAGGATTATACCTGGGGGAGCAACAGCACCAAATCGGCCCAGGGCAATATGAATTATGATCTGGTTACCTATGGCATGGCCAATGGCCTGGAGGATCTGGCCATGGAGGCTTCTGAGGCTTACATCCACTATGTGCACGGGCTGAATCCCCTGGGCCTGGTTTACCTGTCGAACATGTACGGGTACGGTGCCGAAAACAGCGTGAACGAGTTCTATCATACATGGTTCACCAATGGAAGTCCCCTGTGGGACCGGGTGGGTACCTCCGTGTACGGCCCCCCGCCGGGATTCCTTACCGGGGGACCCAATCCAGGTTATGACCGGGATGGCTGTTGTCCATCGGGTTGCGGCTCCACCGGCAATAATGCCATATGCACCTCCGAATCCATATCTCCCCCCAGGGGCCAGCCAAACCAGAAATCCTATAAGGACTTCAATACCAGCTGGCCGCTTAATTCATGGTCGGTGACGGAAAACAGCTGCGGCTACCAGGTGAATTACATCCGGTTGCTCTCCAAATTCGTGACCGCGGGGATGGACTGCAATGGTGACCTGGATGGAGGTGCCTTCTTTGATTCCTGCGGGGTATGCGCCGGGGGGAACACGGGGATCATTCCGTCCCTGGACCCATTGTCCTGCGGGGGTGGACCTGTCCCGGGTGGAGGAGATACCATGTACATTGAGGGAAGGCATCTCTACACAGCTGAAGGGGAAAAGGTGGTATTGCGGGGGGTGAACGAGATGTTCGTCTGGTCGAATGATCCCACGGGTGCAAGGCTGATCCCGGAGATCGCTCAGACGGGGGCCAACAGCGTGAGGCTCGTGTGGACCGAGGAGTACGGGAACAAGGACCAGCTGGTGGAGCTCATTGAAAATTGCATCGGCCATCGGATGATCGCCATGCCGGAGTGCCATTCTGCCACAGGGGAGTGGGATAAACTGGATCTGTGCATCAATTTCTGGAAGGACCCGGTGCTCATGGAAGGCATCAAGCGCAACAAAAGCTGGACATTGCTTAATATAGGGAATGAAGTGGGGGACGGGAATGTGACTGCCATGCAGTTTTTGGACGGCTATAAAAGGGCCATCGACTCCCTCAGGGGCTGGGGCTATACCGTTCCCATTGTCATTGATGCCAGCACCTGGGGCCAGAATGTGGATATCGTTTTTGCTACATGGAAGGAGATCCAGGCCCACGATCCCCTGCACAACATCCTGTTTTCGGTGCATTCCTACTGGGGCGATACGGGTAACTATGACCGGATCGCCAGCGAATCGGTCAACAACGGATTACCGGTCATCATAGGGGAGGGGCCTTCACCCACAAGATATTCCTCCTGCGAGATCCTCGATTACGGGACCGGACTGGAGGTGGCTGACAGGAACGGGATCGGCTGGCTCTCATGGTCCTGGGGAGGATTGCCCAACGGACACTGCGTCCCCAATTTCGACCATACTTACAATGGCACTTTCGGAGCATGGCGCACAACCTATGCGGCAGATATGATGGTGGATCATCCATCCAGCCTGTTGCGCACTGCCGAGCGTCCGGCCTCCATATACCCGGATGACACAGTTTTTGCATCAGGCATCTACCTTTCCCCCGCCGTAAGCGTAATGACCGTGGGGGATACAGTCAGGGTGGAGGTGCTTATCACCCCGGTAAATGCCATGAATAAAGGATATACCACCGGGGTGAGTGGGGATGCGGGTGCGGTTGAATACGATCCCCTTTCCGGATTGCTGATCGCCCGGTCTGCCGGGACAGCTCAACTGACCGCCAGCGCATTCGGGGAAAGTCCACTCTCTTTTTCAAGGAGCATACAGGTCAAGGAGATCCCGGTGACCGGTATTTCCATCACACCCTCCACCGCCTCCCTCGGTGTGGGAGATACCCTCCACTTCAGTGTGGAGGTTCTGCCCGGGAATGCAACCACCAGGGATTACGCTTTCGAAGTGACCGACACCGCCGGGATCATTGCCTTTGATTCGGCGGCAGGAAGGATTGTGGCGCTCAAACCGGGTTCGGCCACGGTCATTGCCACCTGGGTGAACGGGAATGTTTCCGGAACTCTGGATATCCTGGTTGCGGCCATTACCGGTGCCAGGGATCCCGGGGGGGTGCCCGGTTTCATCCTTTATCCCAATCCCAATGACGGGACTCTCCATGTGGAATGCGATCAACAGATCCCGCTTGAATTGAGGATCCTGGACCTGAGCGGCAAACTGATCATGGAAACCCGGTATACGGGGAAGACGGTCCTTAATACCTCCTCACTTTCCCCGGGAACCTATCTTGTGGTGCATACAGGCAGGGATCTGATCAAAAGAGACAAGTTAATCATCCATTAATCCAAAGATCATGAAACACATTCCTTTCATTGCCATTTTGCTTACATTTTATTTGGGCGCATTTTCACAACAGGCCCGGGTGTCAGAACTTGCAGCGGGGATTAATTTTCTGGAGACCAGCTGGTACACCGAAGCCGAAGACCTGGAGGTGCTTGCCCTCTACCAGGGACTGCGCGTGGCGGATGTTTCCGACGGCATGGATATGGCCGGGTTGCCCCACCAGGGACTGGTGGATCCTGCCATTCATCCCTCCTGGGTCGATTATAAGGAGTTGTCTCACATCATCAGGGGCATTGCCCTGACGGTGCGGTATGTGCCCACGCAGAAAAGGGACCGGCCCGAGCCCGGGGAGGATTTCAGCCAGTGGGAGGGGAACTTCTATGGCACCTACTCCTCAGAGGCTTTCATGCCCCTGATCCACAAAGGGGTGATCATCGTCATCGATGATGTGGAGGAGAAGGACATAGGCTCCATCGGTTCCAACAATGTACTGGCCTGGAAGGAGCGGGGTGCCCTGGGCGTGGTTACCGATGCCTCCTCGAGGGATACTGATGAGGTGGCCCTGGAGGAGTTCCCCCTCTACCTGAGGGAAAAGGGAAGGGGGATTCGTCCCGGGAGAAACGAACTTGAGTCTGTGAACCGGCCCATCTCCATCGGGGGAGTACTGGTATGCCCGGGCGATGTGGTGGTGGCAGATGGCGACGGGGTGATCGTGGTACCCCGGTCGGTGGCCGTGGAGGTGGCCAACCTTGCACAGGGGGTGCTTGATAAGGATAAGGCCGGAAGGAAGAACCTCTATGAGAGGCTGGGTATGCCCATGGATCAAACTGTGGAATAATAAATCCGTCACCTTTCCGGTGGCATAAACTGAATAAACCGATGATCAAAAACCTGATGATTTCTGCCCTGCTCCTGGGATTTTTGCAGGCCACCGCTGCCCAGGACCCGGAAACCCTGTCCATCGGGCAGCCAGCGCCCGATTTTGAATTGAAGGGGGTCGATGGAAAGACCTATACACTGGCCAGCTTTGGAGAGGCGAAAGTGGTGGTCATTGTCTTCTCGGCCAACCATTGTCCCACCGCCCAGGCATACGAAGAACGCATGAAACAACTGAGTTCGGATTACCCCGTGAAGCAGGTGCAGCTGGTGGCCATCTCCTCCAACCATCCGGGGGCTGTCTGCCTTGAAGAGCTTGGCTATACGGATATGGGAGATACCTATGAGGAGATGAAGATCAGGGCGGCGGACAAAGCCTTCAACTTTCCCTACCTCTATGACGGGGATGACCAGAAGACGGCCCTGGCCTATGGTGCCAAGGCCACACCCCATGTCTTCATACTGGACGGGAAAAGAGTGCTCCGGTACAGCGGCCGCATCGACGATATGGAGGATCCCTACAGCTCTCCCACCAGCCACGATACACGAAATGCCATCGACGCCCTCCTTTCGGGGAAGCCGGTGCCGGTGGAGACCACCAAGGCATTTGGCTGCTCCATGAAGTGGAAATCAAAGATGGAATGGAGGAAGAAACTGGATGAAGACTGGAGCAACAAACCGGTGGAGCTGAAGGAGATCGATGAAGAGGGAGTTCGGGCCCTGGTGGCAAATCCCGGGGAAAAACTCAGACTGATCAACCTCTGGGCCACCTGGTGCGGACCCTGTATCATCGAGTTCCCCGAATTCGTGGACATGCAGCGGATGTACGGACAGAGGAATTTCGAGGTGGTCACCATCAGCACCGACAAAAGATCCCAGGTTGAAAAAGTGAAGGCTTTCCTTGAGACCAAAGAGGCGGCCCTTGTGAATTACATTTATGACCCGGAGGATATCTACGGACTGATCGACCTGGTGGACTCCGAGTGGCAGGGAAACCTGCCCTTTACCCTGCTGGTGGCACCGGGCGGAAAAGTGGTTTACCGGCATGACGGGATCATCGATCCGCTGGAACTGAGAAAGGCCATCGTCGGCCAGATCGGCAGGTACTTTGCCGATGATAGGTAAAACCTGAACTGATGAAGACCATCACCTATCTGACCGTACTTTTCACCATGATCGCACTGACCGGTTGCGGATCCCGCGGGAGCGAGGACTCAAGTGCCCTTCTGGAGAGGGAGAACCTGATCGCCTGGTGCATCGTCCCCTTCGATGCCAACAAACGGACCCCCGAGGAGCGGGCGCTGATGCTCAGGGATCTGGGGATCACCCATTTTGCTTATGATTACAGGGAGGAGCACATTCCCTCCTTTGCACATGAGATCCAGGTGCTCAGGGAGTCCGGGATCGGGCTCAGTGCGGTGTGGTTCTGGATCGAGCCCGGGGGGGATACCCTGCTGAATCCCGCCAACCGAGCCATATTGAAAGTGCTGGAAGAGACGGGAACAAACACCACATTATGGGTCAGTTTCCCGGGACAATTTTTTGAGGGCCTCACCGATGACCGGTGCGTGGAGAAGGCCGTCGGGACACTCAGACATCTCCTGACGTGGACAGATGCGCACGGTTGTACCATTGCACTTTACAACCATGGGGACTGGTTCGGGGAACCGGGGAACCAGATCAGGATCATCGAAGCCATTGGATCCCCGCACGTCAGCATGGTATACAATTTTCACCACGGGCACCACCAGGTGGAGAGGTTCGGCGAGCTGTTCCAGGCAATGCTGCCCTACCTTTCGGCCATTAACATCAATGGGATGAAGGTAGAGGGACCCAAGATCATCACCCTTGGTGAAGGGGACCGTGAACTTGAGATGCTCAGGATCATCATGGCGTCGGACTATGAGGGTCCCATTGGCATCCTGGGCCACACCGATGGGGAGGACATCCGTGTGGTCCTGGAAAGGAACTTAAAGGGACTGGAAAAACTGAAGGGATCCCTTTAGTTGGATCCTGTCATCACCTTCCTGAAAAAAGCGCCCTGCCGGGTGGGGGTATAATCCCAATCCGTGAACATGAGCGGTGACCAGCGGGGATCGAAACACCATACCACCCAGGAGATCCCCCTTTCGGCTGCAAAATTGACCAGTGCATTGCCGTAGGTCTCATCGCCGTGCACAGGCACATGCACCCCCCTCTCGTCGGGTGTGGCAAAACCAATTTCCGTGAGAATGACAGGGTATTTTTTTGCCACATAGCCCCAGTCTTCCTCCCACTTTGGCTCCCAGGGCGCCGTGCGTTTCTCCGGGTAGGGATGGCTCACATAGGCAATCCCGGTGGCATTGACGGGGGCTTCCCCCACCGGCACCAGGTCATAGGCCCAGTTGAATCCGGCTACAAGGATCACCGAGCGGGGGTGGTTCCCCCTGATGGTCCGGATCAATCCTTCATTGATCTCCTTCCATTCGGCCCAGGTCATCTTCCCGAACCTCTCTCCCGAGACGGTGGGTTCATTGAAAAGTTCATACATGGCCACCACAGGTTCGCCGGCATACCTTTCCGAAACTGCGTTCCAGAATGATTCAGTCTCCTCCAGTGTGGTCACATACCCTTCGTCCTGATACTTTTCTTCCTTCAGGTTCCCGATGGAGTGCCAGTCCAGGATCAGGTATACCTGCAGCTCTCTGGCCCATTCCACGGCCTGATCAAGGAGCTGGAGATAGGCTTCCGGGCCCCTGTTTCTCCAGGAGCGGGGGTGGACCGGGAGCCTGATCACGTTTGCACCCCAATTTTTTGCTTCCTGGAAGTGTGCCTTTGTCCAGTGGCCGTCCAGTGCCAGGTCATGGGGATCCCTGATGTTCACACCCCGGAATATGAGGGTCTCGCCCGATTGGTTCACAAAGCGGTTCCCATCGATGCCCACCCAAGCCATGGGTGCATGATCCTGGGCCAGGGCCGGGAGGAGGTAAAGAGCCATCAGGAGGCTCATGAAGGCAGTGGCAAGTGAAGATCTTTTCATAGGTTTTATGATTTAATTTGGCGATTAAAAGTTCCAGTCAAGGCCATACTGGCTGCTGAGATCCAGGGGTGGCATGGGACCCTCCAGCGGGTTGAGATCCTTCACGTACCAGTCAAACCAGGCCATCTGCCGGAAGAGCACATCGGTTTGCCCCACCTGGTTCCGGTTCCCGTGCCCCTCCCCGGGGTACTGTACCAGCCTCACAGCCGGATGGTTGTTCATTTTCATGATGCGGTAAAGTTCCACGCTCTGGGAGGGACTCACCCGGGTATCGGCGGCACCCCCGTAGATGAGTGTGGCTGTCCTGCTCTGGTGCGCCCAGTAGATGGGACTGCGCTCCAGGTTCATCTGCCATTGCTCCTCCAGGGGTTTGCCAGAATGCACATAAAGCTCCTCGTAAGGAATATCGGTGGTCCCCCTCTTGCTGATGTTGTTGCTGATGCCCACGAACATGCAGACTGCTTTCACATACCTGGTATAATATGTGGCGAACCAGCCCGAGGCATAACCTCCATAAGATCCGCCGGCAAGGCCCACCCGTTCGGGATCGGCGCCTTTCTCCTTCACGGCCCATTCGATGCCGTCAGCGATATCGTCGAACTCCTTCCCGGCTGGATCCATAAAACCCTCCATGCCAAAGTCCACTCCATACCCTGTGCTGGACCTGTAGTTGAGATAGAGGACCAGGTATCCCTTTCCGGCCATCACCTGGCCCGGGGTGGAATAGCTGCTCAGCCAGCCGTTGCTGTGGTGCGATTCAGGTCCGCCGTGCACATAGACGATCAGCGGATAGCTTTCACCTTGGCGGAAGCCCACGGGGTGGATCAGCAATCCTTCGATCAGCTGTCCGTCCCTGGCATTGTAACGGATCACCTCCTGGGTTCCAAGGCTCCTGTTTTTGAGAATGGGATTCAGATCGGTGACCCGGCGCAGCCGGTTCTTTCCTTCAAACATATAGAGGTTTGAGCGGTCCGAAGGCGTGGAGCCGGTGCAAACCAGGCTCGAGAGATCGCCGTTGTACCGGGGCGTCCCGAAAATAATTCCGTTGGACGAGGCATCCAGCAGAATCTCCTGTGGTCCTCCGGCTAACGGGACAGAAATGAGTTTGGGATAGACACCCTCCTCGGCAAAGCAAACCACGTGGGTGTCATCCTTCCAGTTCACCCAGTCCACGTGACCCTTCCATCCGGCGGGGGTGAGGTTGCGCACCGAGCCATCCTCCAGGTCCGCCACGAAAGCCTGGCTCACCGCGTGATCGTTGATATGCAATGCAGCAGCATAGGCAAGGCGGGTCCCGTCCGGACTGAAGGCATAATTGCCCAGCTTTCCCTCATTTTCAGAGACCTGTCTTCTTGTGCCGCTCTCCAGGTCAATAAGGTAGATCTTCCTGAACATATAGCTGTGGTCGATGAGGTTTTCAGGGGAGATGGAAGCTGCAATCTGGCTGCCCCGGGGGTTGAATTCGAAATCCCAAGTATTCACGCCTTCGGTCAGCTGCCACTCGGCGGTCTGTTCCCAGTTGCCGTCGTACCAGGAGATCATCAGGTTGTTGTGCTTCAGGTTCTCCTCGTAATAGATAAATTCATATCCCCGCTTCTTCAGCTCTTTCTCCCTTGCGGAGGATGGGGTGAGCGAAAGGTAGGCGATACCCGCCTCCCCCGGCTGCCACCTGAAATCGGTAACCCCCGATTCGGCCCGGGTGAGTTTGATGAATTCCCCGCCTGAAGCGGGCATGATCCACACCTGCCTGGGTTCATCCGTTTTCGAATAGAGGAACCCGATGTAACGGCCATCGGGACTGAACCTGGGGGATTCGGCCTTCACACCTTCCCCGAAGAGGGGACGGGCAGGGCCATCGGGGAGCAACATCCTGTAATAGACCGCTTCGGCACGCCCGGGTGGATCGTTGGGGCCACGCGGAGACTGCACCGAATAGATCACTTCATCTCCGGATGGGCTCAACTGGATATCGGATAAGGACTTGAGCCCCAGCAACTCCGAGGCCGGGAGCACTTCCTGGCCCGGAAGGTTCAGTGTGAGGCACAGCAACAAAAGGAATGTGCAGTTATTCCTGATCATTGGTCTCAATTTCATGGTTCTGATTTCTTTGAATTAAAGGTAATAATTATTGTATGAAGAAAAAGGGATCTGTTAAAGGTGATAATTTGCTGGACATGGATTCTGGTTTGCCTTATATTGCATTTTTAATCTCTTAAAACATCTAAACTGTCATGAAAGAACTTAAGATCAACTACCTGGCCCTGCTTGCAGTTGTGGTGCTCCAGTTTGTACTTGGTTTTCTATGGTACGGGCCCCTGTTCGGGGATGCCTGGATGGAGATGGTAAACCTGGATCTGGCCACCATTGAGGCCGATCCGCCCGGTGCAGGGGAATGGATCACCAATGTGGTGGCTGCTGTGCTTGCCATGTATGTCCTTGCCTGGCTCTTTGTAAAACTGAATGTCAGGAGCCTGGGACGGGGGGCCTGGATCGGCCTTGTGATCGGTTTCTCCTTTGTGCTGATGTCGGGGATGGTATCGGGCATGTTTGCCAAGGATCCCTACTGGCTGAACTGGATCACCACGGGCAATACGACCGTCGGGCTGATGCTGGGCGGGGCAGTACTCGGGATGTGGACAAAGGAAAAGGGCTAATCGGCCTGATTTTTTGCCGGTCTTTGGCGGCGGGGGATCAGGATCAGCTCTTTCCATCCTTCCTTCGGATTTTTAAAGCGCTGGCGTGTCTTCATCACTGCCATTACCTTGTTGCGGAAGGACCAGCAAGTTTCTCTTCTCAGGATGACCACTTCCGAAAGGTCATCGATGGTGAGTTCGCGACCCGTGCTGACCAGGTAAAGGATATAGAATGCCTTTAGAATGGGAAACTTGATCCTGTAAAAGATGGTATTATTGGTGAGGGGTTCCCTGTAACCGCATGATTTACAGCGTCTGAAATAGTGGCCTTCGGAAGGGTAATACTCGTTCGAATTGCATTTCTGGCAATCAAACGGGTGGGGATTTTTCAGCTCACGAAGCAACTGGTAACAGGCTTGATCATCAGGATAGATTTCCCGGAATTCATCAAAACTCACACTTTTTTGCATCACGCGTTTTTCCGAGATCTCATGAAGGTGGGCCACCAGATTATCCGCTTTCATCTGGAGCAGGCGGTTCATCTCTTCAATATGGGCAGACTGGTTTTCAATTTCCTCTTTCTGGTAGGATAATTCGATATTCTTGTGAAGGATATCCATATTGGCCTTTTTTAAAGTATGGGCCTGTTGTTCCAGTTCTTCTTTCTGATGAACAACCTCCCTGGTCCTCTCATTGACCACCAGTTCAAGATGATTCTTCTGCCGCTTTATGGATTGGTACCTGAGCAAAGGAACGCTTGCCGATAGCAGGACCAGTAGCAATACGGTCCCGACCCTGAACAGGGCTGTCTGGTAGAATGCCGGGATTATGGAAATAGAAAGCATGGTTGGCTGCTGTGACCAGACGCCATCACTGTTGGATGCCAGTACTTTAAAATTATAGTCCCCTGGTGGCACGTTGGTATATACGGCAGTTCGATTTGGCGAATCACCGATCCACTCCATGTCAAAACCTTCAAGAATATACCTGTAGCTGCACTGGTTGGAGAGGTTAAAGTTGACGGCGACAAAATCAATTGAGAATGAGTGTTGATGATGATTGAGGGTGATATCTGTTGTCCGCATTATGCTCGCCTTCAACGGTGAAATACTGTCAATTGTGACCGATTTGTTGAAGAGTTTGAAGTCGGTCAGAAGGACCCTGGCCCGGGTTGAATCAACCCTCAGGCGGTTTGGATCAAATTTGTACAGGCCGTTGATGCTGCCGAACAGGAGCTCCCCGTCACTGGTATGGCTGCTGGCACCCACCGTGAACTGGTTTCCATGCAGTCCCATCCCCAGGTTGAAGTTTGTAAAAGTTGTATCGGAAACAGAAAATTTCGATAGCCCCTTGTAGGTGCTGATCCACAGGTTTCCTTCATCATCCTCTTCCATGGAGCAGATCACATTGTTTGGCAATCCATCCCTCTCGGTGAAGGAGATGAACCCATCTATTTCAGGTTTGTAAAGGCAGAGGCCTGAATATGTTCCAATCCAAAGATTATTTCGGGAATCCTGATGGAGACAGGTAATTTCGTTATTGGGAAGGCTGTTAAGATTTTCAGCAGTATAGAAATATCTTTTAAACTGGTTTTTTTCCCTGTCGAATTTGTTGAGGCCCTCCCATGTACCCAGCCAGAGATTGACGCTGTCAGTTTCCTGGAGGCATGTGACATAATCGTTGCTGATGGTTGTAATGTCATCAATATCAAACAGGTACTGTAATGAGCTGCCTGTTTCCAGGTCAAAATGGATCAGTCCGCCACCGTTGGTTCCAAGCCAGATCTCTCCCGAATGATCCTCCATCACAGCGAAGATCCAGTCGCTTTCCAGGTCCGAATTGGAGGTATTATAGTGTTTGAATTCCTTGGTCGCACGATTATACACACTGAGCCCGTTGCTGGGAGTGCCAATAATGATATTCCCTTTCCTGTCCTCACACAGGCTTCTGATCACATGGTGGATGGTCGAGAACCTGTCATTGCTCCCGCTGTTAAACCGTCTGAAATCAGCCTGGGGATGAAACATTACATTTAATCCACCTTCATCTGTCCCCACCCACAGATTCTTCTCTGAATCCTCGAGCACTGAAAGGATTGAATTGTGGCTGAGGGACCCGGGATTGGAAGGTTGATTTGTAAAGTGCTCGTACTCTTTTTGCTTCATATTGCTGAAGTTCAATCCTCCGTCGATGGTTCCCACCCAGAGGTTATCCTGGAAGTCCTTGTAAACCGAGCTCACAGCATTTCGGGAAAGACTTGACGAGAGATTATTATTATGAAATGAAGCGTCAAATGTCCGGTTGGGAAAATTATACCTTAGAAGACCGCCTCCCAGCATTCCGATCCAGAAAAGGGTGTCGTTTTCTGGGTACAGGGCTTTTACGGTCACGAAATTCAGATCCTCCCTGATATCCGGTTTATGATTTTGATTGACGAGCCTCTGGAATGCTCCGGATAGAATATTAAAACTGAGCAGGCCGAAATTCTGGGTTCCGATCAGCAGGGTCTGGTCATCCAGAAACATCAATGTGTTGATCTCCTTCAGACGCTCTCCATCCTGGTTCAATTCTCCGCTGGCGATCCTGATAAAACGATCGCTGCTCCTGTTCAGCACGTTGAGCCCTCCCTTCTGGGTGCCTATCCAGATATTTCCGGCAGGATCGATCTCAATGGCATTGACCGCATTGTCACTGGGTGAGTTGGAATTGCCTGACTCATAAGAGTATATCTGTTTCTTTCCTGCAACTGGATCGAAATGGACCAGCCCGTTGTTGGTCCCTATCCAGAATGTGGAATCAGGATCCTGCCTTATGGCCCTCACATTGTTCTTTGAAAGTCCCAGTTCATAATAGACAAACCCATCAATATTGGAATCATACCTGGAGAGACCCCCTCCCAGGGTTCCGATCCAAAGGGAACCCTCCATGTCCCTGTAAAGGGTGTGAATGCTGTTGCTCCTCAGGGAATGTTTGCGGTTGGGATCGGAGTGATAGGTTTTGAATTCGTAGCCATCGTACCGGCAAAGCCCGTCAAATGTTCCGATCCACAGGAATCCATAGGCATCATTATTCATGCAGGTGACGCTATTCTGTGGCAATCCGTCGTTGATGTTGTACTGGCGGAACATGATCTCCTGCTGACCGAGGAGGCCGGCAGTGATGGAGATGCAGCATATAAAGATCAATAACCTCACGGATTTGAATAAATGGCCCCAAAATATAGTAAGATTCTATTCAACCCCGGTGAATGGGCCAAAGAAAAGCAACAATTTGTGGCCCGAGATACGTCAGCCGGGGAAACAAATCCGCTAAGGTTCTATTCCGGCACATATTTGAAGTAGTCAAAATAGGCCCATAAACTCTCGTCGACCATGTCCTGGCTGCAGATTCCAACCATGGATCCGGTGAAACCATACCGGTTATTTTCATCGGACAGCTGACAGAAATCGAACGGATCACCGATAGGGGTCCACCCCACACCGTCCCGGGAGTAGCTGAACTGAAGCGTGTCATTATCGATCTCCAGGCCAAGGAAGATGGTGGAGTCTCTTGGGATTGGCACCCTTTCGCAGGGCTCGCTGATTCCCTGTGAAGAGTGGTGAAGGATACTCAGGTATTTACCGACTGCGTGATCATAACTTACATGCAGATAGATGAAATCCCTGATGTCATACATGATGATCAGACCCGCCAGGTTCCGATAGTGAAGGGGTTCATAATCCAGGGCGGTTTCAACCCTGCCATGCAGCGAGGTGATCCTCCTGGCCACCAGGCTCTGGTCATCCCTGCTGGTGAATGGTTTGCGTCCCTTCAATGCTAGATAACCGGACCGCATGGTCAGGCTCATCCAGGATGGATCAAATGGTTGCCTCAGGGTCTGGTATATGGGTTGCAGTTGTTCACTTTCAAACTGGTCCTCCTGCAATGGTCTGGCCACCACAGGACCCTTTTCTCCGACTCCTTCCGTGAAGAGATGGGGAAGATCTCCTCCACCCTCAAGAATGGGCCATTCACCGGACCAGTCAATTTTTTGGATGCAGCTCTCCCTTCCCAGCACACTCATTCGTTGGGGCATCACAGGCCTTGATGCCAGATACGCCATATACCATTTTCCTTCAGGTGATTGAACCATTGACGCATGTCCGGCGCGCTGCAGGGGATGATCGGGATGATCCCTGGAGGTGATCAATGGATTATCCGGATCGACCTCATAGGGTCCCCAGATACTCGTGGACCGGCAAACCGTCACCTGGTGATTCCAGTCAGTCCCTCCTTCTGCGGTGAACAGGTAATAATAACCTTCCCTTTTATATATTCTGGGACCTTCAGTACCAAACATGGTCCCTGGAAAAATGATCTCCGGAGCGGAGGTAACCGACATTGTGGACAGATCAAAAGTCTGCATGGAAATCCCGCCTGTCACATGTTCACTGTTGAAATCCAGCAACATATTCAAATAATAGCATGTTCCATCCTCATCAAAGAAAAGGGAGGGATCGAACCCGGTGCTGTTGATATAAACCGGTTCTGACCATGGCCCTGTGATGCTGTCGGCCCACACAATATAATTTGGAGTGGCCAGGTGCGGGAAGAAATCCCCGGAGACGATGGTGTATAATGCATAATATTTTCCCTTATGATGGTGCAGGGAGGGGGCATAGATACCGCTGGAGCTCCCTATCCCCCTCAAATCGGCCTGGCTTTCCCTGGTCAATATATGACCGATGGGTTCCCAGTTGGCCAGGTCCTTTGAATGGTAAAGAGGGATCCCCGGGAACCATTCGAAAGAGGAAGTGGCTATATAGTAATCATTCTCAACCCTGATGATGCAAGGATCGGGATTGAAGCCGGGGATGGCCGGATTGGTGATGATTACTTTCGTGGTGTCGGTCGGTTTATTCAAATAATCAATGGAAGAACCCACCCTCCCGGAAACCGGGTTCTCCTTATTGCTGCAACTGGCAAGCAGGATTGCAGAAATCAGAAAGCAGGTATGGAACTTGCATTTTGACATCACAATCTCTCTTTTTTTTCACCCGGATATGAAGTGTTTTCCATGGGATGGTGATTAAAGGGAACCATTATATTTCTTGTTGACGTAGGTCCATTCCAGGAGACCCGACTCCGCCGGGACCATGATCAGGCGGCCATTCCCTAGGTGAAAGAGGATAGGATTAACAGGAGATTCCATGATGAAATCTCCCGAAGGGGTCCCGATTTCCCTGTAGATATCAGGCGGAGTGGTCATATACACATTATCTTCGTTTTTCCAGAACAGATCATTGGTGGTGATGACCGTTCCGCCCCCTTTGATGAAATTGATCAGCGCTTCCTCCAGGGGACCATTGTAGATAATCTGGTGGGCCAGGATCAGTGTGTGTACCTTTTCAAATCCTTCGGGAGAATGAAAGATCCGGATGGGCGCATCCGGTGAAAAAAACGCCTTGTACACAGTATCGATCACGTAAGACTGGTAGGTAAGCCTCTCCTGAAAAGATCCCCATTCCTCTTTGAAAATGGCCCACGAACTATCAAAATCATAATATATTCCCGTCCGGGGATCAATGGCAGGATAAGGTTTCCGGGACTTTCCTTCCCGGGTCCATTTCCTCACAACCGCATAGTTCCCGGAGGGTTTCCCTGTAACGGTCAGCAATGCCCGGTTTGATTGTTCCATGCCTGAAACGAAGGGATTCAATTTGAACAGGAATAGCCATTGAACTCCCCTGGACTCCAGCAATTTAAATTCATTGTACAGATCCGGACTATCGGTTCCGTATTCCATGACCCAGTTGTTCATATCACACAGGCTCCTGTTCAGATCTGCATAGAAAGCGATCCTGTGTTTCTCTTTGGAATAAAGGTCAAAGGAGGCCGCGTTGAGGTTTTTGGATAGATCAAAAACATCCAGGTTATCACCCCAATCGTATGCAAACCGGTTGGTGGTAATGATTGCCTGCGGGTTAAACCCACGGATAATCTCGCCCTGCATGTCACTGAAACGAACGATGGATTCAGAACAGAATCTTGAAAATTCAAGTTCAAGGGAAGGGTGATGTTTCAACATCAGGGTGGCATTGTAGCTGCGTGGCAGGACAATCTGGTCAAACCGCTGGTAATCCTGGGACCAGAACGCATTCCCCCAGCGGCTGTTCAGGGATTCAATGTCCGTGTACCTGCTCTCCAGATACTGGTGAAACCGGTCCCGGCAATTGTCACAGTAGCAGCTTTTCTGCTCACCCCCCATCTCGTTGTCGATCTGCCATGCAGCCACGTTGGGATGATTGGCATACCGTGCTGCAAGTTTACTGACGATCTTGGAAGATTGTGCGATGTAGGCTTCCGCATTGTAACACCGGTGTTGCCTGGCTCCAAATGTATTCCTGTGCATTTCGGAGTTCACAGGCAGGATATCCGGGTACTTCTCAACCAGCCAGATGGGAGGCGCTGCAGTGGGGGTACACATGACAACTGAAAGGCCATACCTTGATGCCAGTTCAATGCAATCATCGAAACAGGAAAAATCGAAAACATCCTCATCGGGTTCCATGGTGGACCAGGCAAATTCGCCGATCCTGATCCTGTTGATCCCGGCCTCAACCAGTTTTTCAAAATCCAGGTTCCAGGCTTCTCTCGGACGTTGCTCGGGGTAGTAGGAGATTCCGATCTGCATGGGCTGGAGAGCTGTCCCACCCGGATCAATATTCCTGACTTTACCCCGGTTCTCAAGGCATCCCTGGCAGGTTGCCAGGGTTAGGATAATGAGTGTGAAACAGAGAGGATTCTTCATTTCATCAGGACCGTTTGTGAGCCAGCTTTCAGTTTAACTCTCTGTGTTCCCCACCTGATCTCTCCTGAGGTGCCCCTGGGCAATTCAATGGTAGCCTTGAGCTGTTTCCCCGGAGTATGATCGTATTCTGCACGGATGGTTCCCAGTGGATGCGGCATGGATGCTTTCACATGTTCCAGGTCGCCCAGGTTCGGGGTGAACGATACTTCCCTGAATCCGGGCCTGCCGGGATTTATTCCGCAAACAATCGACAATAGATCATAATTGGGAGAGGATCCCCAGGCATGGCAGTCCGATCTTTCTTCATAATCGCCTTCCTCCCAGGTGGTCAGACCCTTGTCAATCATCTCTTTCCAAGGGCCAAGCTGCCCCAGATAGTGATCCCCCAACCCGGCTTTGAACAAGGCACGAAACAGGTAAAACCTGTAATATATGGTGGTTTGAACCAGTGTGCTGTCATCCAGGATCCTCTCCATGACCCCGTGCTGAAGTGAATCGGGAATACAGTCGCTAAGAATTCCGAAAATATTGGTATGCTGAGAAAAATCAAGCTGTTCCCGGGTATCCGCCAGAAGTCCTTTTTCTTCATTGTAGCAGAGGTCGAATACTGAGGATTTTATCTGGTGGGAGAGGTTGGCATACCGTTCAGCGAGGTAAGGATCCTCAAAATGTTGAAATAGTTCTGCAGCCCTTTCGAGTGCATAGGCGAAATTCAGGCTGACCAGCGCCGAACCGCCCAGGTCGACTCCCGGAGGCGAGCCGACCATAAATCCCTTGCTCCAGTCGCTAAAATTCAGCCATTCCAGTCCGCCCATCAACCCGTCGGGTCCCATTCTCCTCTCGAACCAACCCAGCACGGCCTGGATGCCGGGAAGGAATGATCTGACAAAGGGATCATCCTCACGGTGCATGTAAAAATCGTGGACCATGTCGATCCAATACAATGAAAAAGGAGGGATGATCTGTGGAATGGCAGAAGGGGCCCTGGAAAGGGTAAGTCCATCGTACATCCTTGATTGGTCCGCCTGGAGCAGTGCATTTCGCATGAGCCTGTCATCGCCTGAAACATAGAGGGAGATCAGTGCCTGGATCCTCGTATCTCCCAGGTACTGGAGTTGTTCATAATAGGGACAATCCATATAGGTCTCGGATGCACACAATCTGGCGGTCCGCCAGCCGATCTCCTGCAGTTCATCCAGGAAAGGATCTCCCGCAGAGAAACTTGCATTGCGGACAAACGGATAGGCGGTGAAATTGGCCTCTATACCCTCAATAGTGAGGGGCTCGGCCCCGGTGGTGACCCGTAGCTCCAGATAGCGGTATGTCCGGGTTGTGAGTGTCCGGTAGACCCGGCCTGCCCCCCCCTCGGGGATGATCATATCAAAGCAACCGATCATTTGTTTGCCCTCCACCTGGTCCCTGTTCCCCTTGCGAAGTTCATTGTCGTAGAGTGACTCCGCATAGGTTGCCCTGAGGGAGGCACCTTTCCCCCCGGCCAATTTATAAATGGGGTAAGTGGTGGTCAGGTAACCCTGGTCCAGAAGAAGGGTACAGGAGCTTTCAGCCGGGATGGTCAACGGGTGGTTCAGGGCTGGGAATTGAGGATCGAAATCAATGCCACTTGCCTCCCTGATCACAGGATCATGTTCGGGGGACTGCTCCATCATTGGTATGTTGCGGGGCACCAGCATCCAGGGAGTGCCATGCATATACCCCCGACCCACTCCCCGGGATAATACCACCGGCTTTTCCCAGTTCGAATCGTCAAAATCTACTGATTCCCAGCCCCATGGGTATTTCGACCCCGTGATCCTGTCGGTCGGTCCGGCCACATAGTAGCCACGAACCATATCCCCTGTCACCTCAATGGGCTCATAGGCTTCATTCTTCCAGACAGTCCAGTTTCCGGGAGTATTGAGCGAGGTTCGCTGGTCACCCTTTGCCTGGAATATAAATGCGGTCTGATAGGAGTACTGGGCTGCCGGCCTCAGGGGGCCCAGATTATAAACCTCGGAAGCGATAATATTCTCCCCCACATGGAGATACGGTGCAATATTAAGGGTTTCGTATCGCCAGTGCATGAGGGAGCCCCTTGCCGGTCCCCTTGAGATTTCATGGCCATTTACCAGCAGGCGGTACCTGTTATCTGCTGAAACATACACTGTGATGCTATCGGGAATAGTTTCCAGGTTGAATGAATTCCGAAACAGGAATACCCCAAAATCAGACCTGGATTCTGTGGGATGGGTGATCCATGATGATGCCCAGGCATGGCGCTCATGATCCCAGTCGGTATTTACCAGGATATTGTTCTCCTGGGCCAGGCTGCATAGAAATGGCCAGAGGGAGAGAATTGCTATAATCCTATGTCGGATGTTCGGTTTCATGGATGTTTCCCCATAACTAGTAACCGGGGTTTTGTACCAGGACGCCATGGTTGGCATCGATCTGCTGTTGTGGAATGGGTGCATAAAGCCTGTCCACGTTTGCTGCACTTACAAGGGACATTACCGATTGGTAGTTATCCTCCATTTTGCTCCACCGCATCAGATCGATCCAACGCACCGCTTCCATGGCCAGTTCCCTGTATTTTTCATCCTTCAGTGCCTGAAGGCCTACCTGGTCAATCTGGAGCGGGTCAATTCCTTCACAACCCAGGTTCTCCGTATAATCATATCGGTTATCCTCCTCCCTGGGAGCAAACTCGGAGTCCGCTGCCCTGGCCCTGAGTTCGTTCAATGTTTGGAGCACTTCCTCAGCGGTTCCAAGGGCGTACCCTGACTGTATTATTGTTTCGGCTTTCATGAGCTTTACTTCAGCGAGCCTCATGAGGGGGAAATTCTTATCCCTCGATTCGTCGGAAACCCCTTCGATGATCTCACCCGAAGGGACATGGAAGTGCTTTACATTTCTGCCGCCGTAGTTCGATACCCCTGCGCTTCTTCCGATGGCCCTGACCGAATATTCCAGCCTGACATCCTTGTAGGGCTGGTCAAAGATGTCCGTGAGCTTTTTCTCTACCATGAAGGGAGGGGCCGGTGCGAGGGGATCGTTGTCACAGTACCACCTGTACACGCCCATAAAATCGTATTCCTCCCTTGATTGGCCCTGGCTCTGCCAGATCACCTCTTCGTTGTCATTTTCACCTGCAAAAACATCGATCCATCTGGGAGTGATCCGAAACTGGCCACTGTTAATAATGGCTTCACAGGCATCGTATGCTTCCGGCCACTCCTGCCTCCACATGTGGATCCTGGCTGTGAATGCATAAGCAGCCCATTTGCTTCCCCTTCCCCGTACATCGTGATCGGATATGTCTCCAAGGCGATCTGGCAGCAGGCTGATGGCAGACTCGAAGTCCATCATGGCCTGGTCTAGGACTTCTGACTGCGGACTCTTATTCATATAGTTATCCTCCGGGTTTGAACTGGTGGGGACTTCCAGTTGAATGGGTACATCCCTGAAGACCATGGCCAGCATATAGAAAGCATAGCCCCTGAGAAAATAGGCTTCTCCCAGGATCTCGTTCTTCCTTCCTCCTTCAAATTGCTCATCCGGTATGCCAGGAACCTTTTCCAGTAAAAGGTTCAGATTGACGATTCCCTTAATGGGTTCGGTATAGGTGCCGAGCATTCCGTACAGGTCGGTGGTGGCATTGTCCCTGTGGTCCCCTGCCCCGACACCCGACTGTGCATGGTTGGCGGCCGTCAGCTCGTCGGCAGACACCATAAGCCAGAAGAGGTTCTGCATCATGTGTTTGGAGATGATCCTGCTATAGGCCCCGGTGAGCCCTATTTCTGCATCCACCGGTTTTGTAAAGAAGTTCTCAAGGTCAATCTGATTCTTGGGGACCTCGTTCAGGAATTCTTCACTACACGAGGAGATGATTAAAATTGAGCCTAGTGCGATGATGAATTTATTTAGGATTGGTTTCATGATTTCCCGGTTAAAAGGTCATATTAAATCCAAAAACAAAGGTCTTTGATTGGGGATATGCCCCGGCATCAATGCCCGGTGAAAGGTTGGCCCCGATGTTTTCACCGGTAATGGTACTGACCTCCGGGTCGAAACCGGAATAGTTGGTCAGAGTCCACAGGTTGTTGGATGAAAAGTAGATCCGTGCACTGTTTACATGGATCGCAGAGAGCCATTTGGACGGCAGGGAATAACCGATGGTGAGGGTTTTCAACCTGAGGTACGATCCATCTTCGATCCACCCGTTGTGGCCCTCCCTCTGGTCAATGTTATTGCCGGCATAGTTGGTGGTCGGGTATTTGGTAACCACATTTCTTTCCCACAGCACATTCCCCTCATCGTCGGTCACATCAGCAGCCAGGAACCGGCCCTCAAAAGACTCCCTGGTCCCGTTCACACCCACCGACAGACCAGATGCAACCTGGTAATCATCAAGGGTTTGCCTGGTGGCATTATAGATGTCATTCCCAAATACGAACTGGAAAAACACTGAAAGGTCAAATCCCTTATAGCTGAAAGTGTTGGTGATGCCCCCAAAAAATTTCGGCAACGGACGTCCCGTGATGGTCTTGTCCTCGTTGCCCCCGCCATAAGCAATGGAGCCATCCCCATTCTGATCCACCAGCACCACATATCCCGTAAGACTGTCCACATTTGCCTCCCTCTCATAGGTGAAAAAATTGAGGCCCTGTCCCTCGATGAGAATGCTGTTGTACCCTTTTATGCTATCCACCAGCAGTTCATTCACTGTGAATTTATTGGCAGCAATGTTTATATCAGTGGTCCATTTGAAATCGCCGGAGGTGTTGTGGGTAAGCAATGCTGCCTCGATCCCTTTGTTGGTCACATTGCCGGCATTGTTCCAGGCACCTCCTATTCCTGATGTGATCGGAAGTGATACCTCAAGCAGCAACTTGTCAGAAACGCGCTTGTAGTAATCCACATTCAGGTTGATCCTGTTTTGAAAAAGGGAAATATCAAGGCCCCCGTTGATGGTGGTGTGTTCCTCCCAGGAATAACCATAGTCGGAGATGGATGTGTACCTTCCCCCGAGCTGCCCCAGGTAGTTCATCACTTCGTTGTCCACATCATAACCGTTGGGGATGATCCCAACCATATAGGAACCCCTCCAGGAGTAGTCACCCACCTCCTGGTTGCCGGTTATCCCGTAGCTGAAACGTGGTTTTAGCTGGGTTATGAAGTTTACTCCGTCCATAAATGACTCCTTCGCCATGTTCCAACCCACAGAAGCTGCGGGGAATACACCCCAGCGGGTATCTTCACCAAACCTGGAGGAACCATCGTACCTCATGTTCATCTGCAGCAGGTATCTATCCTTGAAGGAATAGTTGATCCTCCCGAAATATGATTCCAGGGAACTGGCACTGTGGAAATTTTCCGCGGTCAGGATGGCAGGGGAGGAGGCAAATGTGGTAATATCCGAGATGGGCATTCCCCCCACTTCTGTATAGGTAAGTTCATTCTGGATCCGGGATGCTTCATGCCCCGCCATGGCTGTAAACTCGTGTTCCCCGATGCTCCTGGTAAAATTCAGTGTGTTGGTCCACACCCAGGACATTCCGTAGACCGTATTATCGGAGGTCCTGGATGATCCTGGCATCTTGAGTCCGTCATCGGGGTAGTAATAGGGTGCCCAGAAGAAATTCTCCTTGGAGTCCCTCAGGTCAGTCCCAAGCAGGCTATGAAAAGTCAGTCCCTCGATGATCTCCCAGTCAATAAACGCATTGCCTATCACCCGGTTGGTGAAATAATCAAGGCTCTGTTCCCTTGCAAGCATCACAGGATTGGCAATGGCCTTGTTCCTCAAGTCAATCCCGTAATTTCCAAGCGAATCGTAGACAGGGTAAACCGGACTTGAGGTCAGCGCCGACATCACGACCGGTCCGCCTGTCTTTTTATGGTTATCCACCTGTGCACTGGAAAAGCTGTTCCTTTGCCTTTGTCCCTCCGACCTTGCCAGGGATAAACTGGTTCCTACCCTGACCTTGTCGGTGAGGTTTATATCCACGTTGGCCCTGAGGCTGTATCTTTGAAATCCAGTGTTGATTACCACACCCTCGGTATCATAGTATCCCCCGCTGATGGAGTATGTGGCTTTTTCGTTCCCTCCCCTTGCCTGGAGATTTATATTATAGGTGGGAGCATTCCTGAAAATGGCATCCTGCCAGTCCGTATTATACATGGCCACCTCCTCATCACTGATGTAGAGAGGACTGGCCGCCGGGGTGCGTTTTTTACGGAGCCCTTCATAGACCAGTTGCTGGTACTCCCTGGAATCCATCAACTCAATCCTGTTGGTGACCTGGGATATTCCATAGTAACTGCTCAGTTCCACTATACTGGTCCCTTTTCTGCCCCTTTTGGTGGAGATCAGCACCACACCGTTGGCACCCCTGGCTCCGTAGATAGCACATGAAGCAGGATCCTTCAACACCTCTATGGATTCAATGTCATCCGGATTGATGTTCGACATGGGATTGATCCGGTCTCCGGAAGATCCGGTCTGCGGATTGCTGATCTGGGTATTATCCAGTGGGACCCCGTCGATCACATAAAGAGGTTCATTGCTCCTGGCAATGGATCCGATCCCCCTCACCTTGATTGATACCCCGCTTCCCGGCGCACCCGTATTGTTGGTAACCATCACTCCGGCAGCCCTTCCCTGCAGAGCCTGGTCCATGCCCAGCACGGGCATATCTTTCACAGCTTCGGCTTTCACCGATGAGACGGCCCCGGTCAGATCACTCTTCTTAATGGTGCCATAACCGATCACCACCACTTCCTCCAGCGATTCAATGTCTTCAACCATTTGCACATCGATAATGGTCCTGTTGCCCACCCTGGTTTCATGTTCGGAGTACCCCACGTATGAGTATACCACCACAGTTTCTCCCGAAGCTACCTGGATGGAGTAGTTGCCGTCAAGATCGGTAACCGTTCCAATGGAGGTTCCCTTTTGAAAGATATTGACCCCAATGAGGGGTTCCCCTGTGGTCCCGTCGGTCACTGTGCCGGTCACCTCCAGGGCCTGTGAGAACAGGGGGTTGGTCAATCCTGATAAAATGAACAGGAGCCATACCAATGGATGGGTGCATCTGCGTGCTTTCATAGGTTAGTTTTTGACAATTTTTTTCACATACCTCGCATTTTTTCCCTGGACAACCAGCATATAGATCCCCTTTTCCAGGACACTCAGGTCCATAGGAATTCCCTGAATTAAATCCTGCCCGGAGAACTGGCTCCACACTTCCCTTCCATCCGGGGTGAATATCCTTATATGGAAAGCAGAGGCTCCAGTTGTGTCGGGCAACTTCAGCACTGCCTGTTCCGAAAAAGGATTGGGGGAGACCAGGATCTCCTGCGTTGCCGGTCTTCTTAATTCACTCACTCCCACATGCTCACCATAGTTCACCGTGATAAATTGCGGCGTCTCGCTGATCTCCAGCGAAATCATTCCGTTGACAGCCTCCACAGGATAAGGGTACCCTTCGGTTGAACCATCAGCAAGGCGGATCCCGGAGAGCGAGGCCTCTCCTTCGGGAATTCTTAAGCGATAGGTGGATCTGGTGCCATTGGATGAAGGAACCCACAGGGCGTAAACGTACCGCTCCCCTGCCTGATCGACGAAACGGTATACATAGGCTGCATTGTCTTCCGAAACGACCTTATCGAAGTACATTCCCTTCAGGATATTCTTCAATGAGAATACATAATACCAGGAGGTTTTCGGCACATAGTTTTCTGAACTGGAGAGGGTAAGACCGCTGTTTCTCCACCGGGGTTCAGGATTGGGGCCCACATCACGGAGCATGAACTGTGCGGCACGGTCCACACCTGCCGAAGAAAGAATCAGGAAGGACCTGGTGATCCACTGTGCCTGGATCTCCTCGGGCGTAAATCCCCCGAAGGGATTGATCCGGTTCGGCGATTCGTTATTTGTATCGTAACCGAACTCCGTGATCCACACTTCATTTTCCGGTGCATACTCATTTCTCCAGTTAATCACTTCAAGGATCCTGGCTTTAAAGCCATCTTCCTCAGGACTGATTCCATTGGCCTGAAGTGAGTAGGCATAGTGGTGCATGTTGATCACATCAATGGGCCATTGGTGGTCAGGGCGGTTCTCCTGGAACCATCTGTACATCTCTGAAATATATTCAGTTCCCAGGATGCATAATCCGCCCATGACAAATTTCGCTTCGGGATCAGCCGTTTTCAGACCGTAACCATCTCCCAGTGACCCTGCATGACCATCTGCATTGGCGCTGGCCATTGCAGCGTATTCTTCAGGATAGAAGCGGGCATCCCGTCCGTCCCAGTCCCGGTCCTGTTCGTTCCAGTCTTCAAAGTAAGTAAGCAAACCGAGTCCGGATTTTTTTAACTGCCCCTCATTCACAAGCAGTTTCCCATCCGGAACCGAACTGCTTCCGTATCTGGCGGCATACTGGTACATGAGCTGGGCCATTTCAGAATAGGAGCCCGGATCGGTGGGATCTTCATCAATGGCGCAGGGCTTGTTGGCAGGATTGGATTCCAGCCAACCGGGGCTTTCCCAGAGGACCGGACATGTGGTAATTCCCAGGGCTTCCAGTTCGGCATAGTAGGAGTCAAAATCCCAGAAACCGTTCCAGCGGTTGAATTCATACACATCATCCCTGATCTCAGTGAAACTCCATGGATGGTATTCCCTGATAAAACCAACAGCTTCCATTTTATCCATGGGTACGTCAATGAAAGAATTGGTGCCCACCATCTGGTCCACAGGATGTTTCACCTGGTAATGAAAAGGAGGGGTTGTGAGTTCAACCACATTGGAAATTTCCGATAAATTATAAACCTCGTCAAATACCCTGAGCCCAAAATAATAGGACTGAACAGGCACGAGCCCATTGATGCGAACCGATTGCCTGCTGCCCGCCTCAAGGGGCTCAGGTACGCCTTCAATATCTGTTGCTGACACCCAGTTTTCAGGAGTAAGCATTTCATGGGCATATTTAATCTCGAAACCGGCAGGAGTTCCGGTGAGCCCGTCATCGCCTGTGGTGGTCCACGAGAGTTGGGCCATAAAGGATCCTGATGAATCCAGTGAAAGGTCTGTGACCGGGCCGGGAGAGACCAGATCAGGTTCAAAGGTTACAGCAGCGGTCAAATTGGAAGATCCCGAAATGTGATTGAAGCAATCGTAGGAACGGAGGTCGAAGAAATAGTGTGTGGCAGGATCCAGTGTGTTTAAATTGAAAACTTCGGGGGATCCTGGCATCCCGGGATCCAGGGTCAGGACCATGTGATCTGCATTGGTCCACCCGGCCAGTACCGCCGAGTCGGTGGCAAATCCCAGCTCGTATGTTTTTGAACGGCCGGTATTGTCGTCGGCGGGAGCACTCCATGAAAGAGAGACTGAAGTGGATCCGGTCGGCGTGGCTGCAAGGTCGGTGATCGGGCCAGGCGGATTGTGGTCGTCTTGCAAGCTCTTCACCAGTTGAATGGTGCCGAACATATCCGTTTGCTTGAGATTGTCCCCGGTAGGGTTATTCCAGAGCAGTTCAGCATCCGGCGCCCATTGCCCCGAAGGCACAATGGACCTGTCGAGATCAGCGATTTTAAGTTCAATCCCGATCTGCTTTCCAGGGATGACCTCCCCGAAATTGTGATTCTGTATCAGTGTACTCCATGGGATCAGCAGCTCTATCTGATAACCGGTATTGGAAGAACCATTGACAAGTGTATTTGATCTGTTTATTAAACCCTCCGAAGGGGGAGCTTCAAAAAAGGGCTCGTCATCCAGGTCCCAGATGAACCTGTACTGATAATTATCATCATCCGATGATTCATCTGTATCCTTCTGGTCCTTTTCATTAAGAAGATCAAAAAACACTTCGGCACAATCGTGAATCCAGAATTTTGCAGCTCCACTCCCCAGGTTGCGGAGGGTGTCATCGGTTACCTGGATCAGCAGGTAGAGGTTCGCATCATCCCAGAGGGCTTTCCACCGTGCAGAAAAATCTGAACTGTCGGAAATTGCACCGGCATACACTTGATCAATGGCCTGGTAAGACACCGAATCCCATTCAGGTCCGCTTACACCATCGATCTCCGGTTGGAGCCCGGTCATAGGAATATACCTGACCTTCTGGGCAAAGAGGGCCGGAAGGATACACAAAAGAATGATCACCAGGATGGACCTTGGTTGGAAACAGATTCCTTGATTAGACTTATGTTCCGAAGGAGCAGGCATCATGCATTGGATTAGAAGGGCAATTCCAGACCAGGCCAGGAAAAAATGAGGTTGGCTGGAGGTTGAATGATTAACAGAAACAGGGTGACCCGTCAAAATCTGATGATTCGGGCCACCCTGTTCAGTTCAAAGATTTATTTGATAATAAGCTTGTTGGCGCTTCGCTCTCCTGACAGGCTTTCAAAGGTAACGATATAGAGTCCTTTTGAAAGTTTGCTGACGTCGAGGGTGATATCGCCGGTAAAATGCTGGATTGTGCGTTGAATCACAGCTTTCCCGGTCACATCGTTGAGGGTGACAGTTCCGTTGAACTCCCTGCTCAACCTGACAGTCGCAATGGTGTTTGCCGGGTTGGGGAACAACCTGATGGTTGAGGCCAGTTCACTGGAAGCAATACCCGTGGTGGCACCCTTAAGAATAAACTGACCAAATTCAGCATCATTCTTGTACTGCTCATTGTGGGTAAAACTGCTCCAGGTCAACTGTGCGGAGGAACCGTCTTCATCAGTGTCGCTGACTTTAAGGTCAAAGGCGAATGCAGCGTCCACGGCAGCTACAAAGTCAAGTCCGGAAGAGGCATTCAGTGCGCTCCAGGGCCAGCTCATTTCGATGGTATAACCGATGGCATCCACTCCATCTCCGTAGTAGTCATAGGTTGCCATGGCCACTCCTGTCCAATCCGGAGCAGGTGTGGAACCGGTTTGCCATGCCTGCTGGGGAATGGCCCTGTACTGGAAGTTGTTTGGATCATAGTTCTCGAAGGCGTCTTCCGTGGATGAACCATCTCTTTCATTGCCCATATCGAAATGATATTCACCGTTATCATTTTCCCAGGGTGAAGCCTCACTTGTATTCTGAATGCTTTCATCGGTCACGTTGACTTGCATAAAGAGGGCGGCATCGGTCCAGGTGACCTTCATATTTGCAGCCAGGTCCAGGTCACTGGTATTGGCATCCCCAAAATGATAGCCAAGGGGTTGTGCTTCCAGGGCATCCATGAAATCAAAATCTTCAAATGGAGTGGCATAACTACCGGCATATTGATGGACATTGAGGTCAAGGGGAGTGGGAGTCGATCCGGTGGTGAAATCGGTTGTGGTGGCATCTGAAAGGTTCTGTGCATCCACTGCAATCACACTGATGGTAATGGCAGTTTCAGGATCCAGGCCAGCAAGGTCTGTCCCGGTGGCAGTGGGATCAGGCACAAACTTTTTCGGAGCATCATTGGCCAGAACAAGGTACCCGAGTACATCGGCCTCAGGTGAGGCATCCCAGCCAATACTAGCCGAGTTGTATGTGACATTGGATGAAGTGACATTGGCAGGTGCTGCAGGCGGAGTATCGTCCACAGTAGCGGTAGCTACCAGTGTCACATCGGTGGCTGACCAGCCCCTGGGCCACTGCACATGTCCGCTGAGCTGATCCCAGCCTGTGGCCTCGGGAATATCCAGGTCGGCCACATTCACATTCATGTTAAGGACCTTGTCGATGGCAGGATATCCGCTGAAATCCACACTATCATTTGAGAGTATGCTCCATGGAATGGCAGCCTCCATGATCCAGCCGTCTGCAGAGTTGGTTGTTGCAGAGCGGGATCCTACGGGAGTGGCTTTTGGAGGTGAATCCAGCAGTCCAAGATCTTCTCCATCGCGATCATAACCAAACCTGAAGAAAACACTGTTTCCGCTTCCGGCAGGATCATTGATGGACATCTCCACATTGTCGTTCATCCAGCTGTCCACTCCACTGCCCAGCACTCCGGTTGTGGTGATATCATCCATGATGATCACGATGACGTAGAGGCTGTCGGCATCCCAGACTGCACTCCACTTGAATGAACAATCAGCGAGACTCTGATGGTCCGGGCTCGGGGTCCAGGTGGTGGGATCCACGCCCACATACATGGCCAGGGTATCCCAGGAAGCATCCACCACACCATCTATGGTGGGAGGGGTACTGGTCTGGCCGATCTCAAATTGTGCAAGGCCATTGGAGACGGCCAGTGCCAACAACAACGAGATCATTGAAACAGTCAATCGTAGTTTTGAATTCATAATAAATGGTTTTTAGTTAAAAATTGAGTTTCTGCGATAGGGAGTTCAAAAATCCAACGTCACACCCAAAGCAAATATACGACCCGCTTTCAATAATACAAGACGTAACATCCTATGATTCAGCGACTAATATATGATTCATTCCGCTTTAATGCCATCATTCCACCCCTTCCAAATTAATCTGCAATCCCATGGAGAACAGACATTCTTCTTATGGCTCCTAAAACTGGAAATTCCGCTTTACTGCCACGATAAATCACGGCAATTTATACTCATGCTAAATAAAATGATGTAAAACTGGATGAAATGTCAAGGCAGGGCGCTTTGGTCGCACAAAAGCTTATAAAAGGATCATGCTGATCACCCAGATGACGATGATTGAAGCCACACCAATCACCAGGGTGCCCACCGTATGGATCCTGAATCCAGTCTTGACCTTCATGCCGGTCATCTGGGTAAAGATCCAGAACATGCTGTCGTTGGCATGGGATACCACAAGCGATCCGGCTCCGATGGAGAGCACCACCAGTGCCCTGGCGCCATCGGTGTCAAATCCCAGCGAGGCCATCATGGGGGCCAGCAGTGAAGCGGTGGTGATCAGCGAAACGGTGGATGATCCCTGGGCACTTTTGATTGCGGCTGCAATAAGGAACGGCATGAAAATCCCGATCCGCATGTTGGCCAGGGATTCACCCATGACATCGGCAATGCCGGAGTTGCGGAGGACCATACCGAATGCACCGCCGGCACCCGTGATCAGGATAATAATGGCCGCGTTCTGCAGCGCTTTTCCCACCCATCCGGTGGAAGATAACATCTCCCGGTCAAACTTCCGGGGGAGGGTGAAGGCGATGATGATCCCGATGATCAGTGCGATCACCGGTTCGCCGATAAACCCGATGGCATCTGCGGCAATGCCCGTCCCAAATGGGGCCGTGGGAAAATCGGAAATGGATTTCAGGACGATCAGGAGAATGGGAAGCAGGATGGGGATAAAAGATTTAAATGCCGAGGGAGCTGTTTTCAGGGTCTCTTCGATCTCTTCCTGTGAAATTTCAGGGTTGGGGTCCAGGTATACCCGGGAGGCTATTTTTGCCGCATAGAGCCAGGCTGTGAGCAGCACCGGGATGCTGGTGATCACACCCAGCATGATGACCAGGCCAAGGTCGGCCCCCAGGATCCCCGCTGCAGCGATGGGGCCAGGGGTGGGGGGGACCAGCACATGGGTAATGGAGAGCCCCAGCACCAGGGCCGAGGCCGATCCCGCCAGGGATATCTTCGCCTCTTTTGAAAGGGCTTTGTTCAGGGGCGAGAGGATCACGAATCCCGAATCGGCGAAAACCGGGATGGAGACAAAATATCCGATGATGGCCATGGTCAGGGGCACCTGTTTCTTCCCGGTAAGTTTCAGAACCCTGCTGGCCATCGCGTAAGCTCCTCCCGATTGTTCCAGGAAGGTGCCAATGATCACCCCGGCGATGATCACGATCCCGATCTGCCCGATGGTCCTTCCAAACCCTTCATTGATCGACTCCACGATTGAATCAAGAGGCATGCCCGAGAAGAGGCCGAAAAAGACAGCCACAAAAAGGAGCGCCAGGAACGGGTGAAAACGGAACCTGCTTGTGGAGACGACGATCAGCAGCACGCTGACCAGGAGGAGGACGATGAGCCACATAAAACGTTGAAATTACATGAGGATGATCCCCGATTTGCGGCAGTGGTCATGCATCTGGCCAGGCCAGAGGCTGGCCTGAACCTCCCCGATATGGGCCTTCCTGAGGAAGTACATGCAGAGGCGTGACTGCCCGATCCCGCCCCCCACTGACTCGGGATATTCCCCGGCCAGGAGGCGCTTGTGGAACAACAACTCTTTTCGCTCGCTCTTGCCCTGGATCTCCAGCTGCCTGATCAGGGCCTCCCTGTCCACCCGGATCCCCATGGATGAGAGCTCAAAGGCACTCTCAAGGATGGGATTCCAGACTACGATGTCACCGTTGAGCCCACGGTTTCCGTTCTCCGTGGCCGTGGACCAGTCATCGTAGTCGGGGGCCCTTCCGTCGTGCACCTTGCCGTTGGCAAGTTCCCCACCGATCCCGATAATGAATACAGCACCGTACTCCCTGGCAGCTTCATGCTCCCGCTCCTTGGGGTCCAGGTCGGGGTACCGGGCCAGCAGCTCTTCGGCATGGATAAAGCGGATCTCATCGGGAAGCAGGGGGACGATCCTGGGATGGTTCTCGTATACAATGAATTCGGTGCGCTTGATCACCGAATAGATCTGGCGGACAATGGCTTTCAGGTAGGAGAGGTTGCGTTCCGGGGGGAGCAATATTTTTTCCCAGTCCCACTGGTCCACGTAGATGGAGTGGATGTTATCCAGCTCCTCGTCGGGCCTTAGTGCGTTCATATCCGTGTAGATCCCGTAGCTGTTGGCGATCTCGTAATCGGCCAGCATCATGCGCTTCCATTTGGCCAGGGAATGTACGATCTCGGCCACGGTCCCTTCCATATCCTTTACCTCGAAGGTTACGGGCCGCTCGGTGCCATTCAGGTCATCATTGATCCCGGTTCCCCGTTGCACAAAAAGAGGGGCCGTAACCCTGCGCAGCTTCAATTCGGCAGCCAGGTTGGATTCAAAAAAATCCTTCACCAGCTTGATGGCTCTCTCAGTCTCCTTCAGCGAAAGGATCGGGTCGTAATTCTTGGGGATGACCAGCTTCATAATAATTTCATTTCGTAGGTTAAATGCATCTACAAATAACAGATTAATATATGGCAATTCAAAATGATTTCAAATTGAAATAGAATACCTAGTGAAGGAAGGTAATATCACCTTTGAATAAAAGCTGATCCCCACTGGTAAAAGTGATCCAGGCATTGTACACGTATACACCGGCGGTGGCCAGCTGGCCCGATTCCAGGTATCCGTCCCATCCCACATACACCTCGTTGGTTTCAAAGACCTTCTCTCCCCAGCGGGTATAAATGATCATCCGGAGATCGACCGCATTCTCCACATAGGGGTGGAACACGGTATTATCCACGGTATTCTCGGTCCAGTGCCCTCCGCTGGGCCCGTTGCCATTCCAGACAAAGGCATTGGGGAACTCGGTCTTTCCTTCACCTGCAATGATGGTGATCAGGGATTCCTGCACCATTGTATCCGCACAGTCATTCTCGCTCCAGGCATATAAGGTGATGGTAAAAGTGCCCTCTTCGCCGTATACGTGGGTGGCATCCTCGGCCGGGGAGGTATTCCCATCCCCGAAATCCCACAGGTAATTTGTTGCGTTGATGGAGTTGTTCTTGAATTTGAAAACCTGTTTCAGATTCGTGGCAGAGAGGGGATATGCGTTAAACAGTGCGGTGGGAAGCTGGTGGATGGAGACGGCATGATGGGTGGTGTCGGTGCCCGACATCCCGTATGCAATAAGCTTCACATCGTGGACCTTGCTCTGGTAAAAGGTATGGGTCGGGTTCATGTCCGTGGAGAATGTCCCGTCACCAAAATTCCACAGGTAGGAATCCGCGTAAACACTGGTGTTGCTGAAGGTGATCTCCAGGGGCGGGCAGCCCACTGAATCGGGCTCAAAAAATGCATCGGGAGGAGGCGGAAGGATCTGCACCCTTTTGACGATGCTGTCCCTGCAATACTGGTTGTAGGTGGTCAGCCCGATGTCATAGAAGCCGGGCTCATCGTACTGGTGGGTGTTCGGATCCTTAACCACATCCGTCTCCTGGTCTCCAAAGTCCCATAAATAGGACCACTCCCCGTAGCTGGAAGTGTTGATCAGGAACACATTGGTCTGGGGATATTTCTGAATTTCCGGCGAGACAAAAAAGTCGGCCACCGGCATCTCGTAGATATGGACCGAATCTCTGATGGTATCCCTGCAACCATAATAGGATTCGGCCACAAGCTGAAAATGAAAGACACTGTCCAGATGGAACACCGGGTAATAGACCGTATCGATCACCCCGTCCAGGGTGTCCACATAGAAGTAGAGGGAATCGCCGGTGGGGATGGTATAAGTGTGGGAGATGGTTTCTGAACGCGTAATGGTTGAATCATTGTCCCCGAAGTTCCAGTAATACTTATCGTACCCGTCCCCTGCAATGAAATCCACATCCACTGGGCTGCACCAGTCGTCGTAATTGGCGGTGACCGTGATGTCGGGCAGGGTGAGCACCTCCATCAGAAGGGTGTCGTTCAGGTCATTATCGCACGAATTGCTCCCATGGTGTTCAATGACCTTGTGAAGTACATACTGGTTCATTCCCGGCTGGTTGTTGAGGAAGAGGGTAAAGGTTCCTGTGGTAAGGTTAAACAGGGTATCGATGTTGCCCCTGATCTCCACCACCAGGTCGAACCTGGAGGTGTCGGATCCGGCGATCAGGATATCTGCCGAGGAGGAGTTATCCGGGCCCTCGCACCATGACGAATCATTGGTCAGGATTGCAGCATGGGGAATGTCTGCCACCCGCACCTCAATGGAATCCACACCGGAGCATCCCGATGCATCCGGGTTGGTGGTGAAAACGATGTCGTGGGATCCCAGTCCCGCAACGGCCGGATCAAACAGACCCGTGTTCGCATTGGTAATCCCGTTTCCGGTCCAGGTGCCCAGCGTGGGAGATGATTCGAGGTCGTAGGGTGCATCATAAATGCAGAATGGATCCACGGGTGTGGCGGTGGCAGCAGGGGCATCCCTCACCGTGATCCCGATGGAGTCGGCCGAATAACAGGAGTTGCCGTCGGTGACCTCGTACTTGATCTTATGGCTGCCAGGGCCTGCCACATAGGGGCTGAACTCCCCGCTTGATACATTAAGGATCCCGGTGCCTGAGAAGATACCCCCGCCCGTGGCCACTGTAAGCAGGATGGGATCATTAAACTTGCACATGGTATCCACCGGCGTGATGGTGGCATCGGGGATCCCCACGATGCGGATCACAGAACGGTCGGTGACCGGTGGCTTGCCCTCGGGATACTGGTTGCAGTAGTTCCAGTACCTGAGCTCCACTTCAAATTCCTCTCCCACCAGGTTGTCATCGGCCACTGTGATGGGCAGGCTCTGCTCACTGGAACCGTGGACCGGTCCGGGCAGGGTGATCACCGGCCCTTCGTAGGGCCAGGGTCCCGTATAACCATCCACGCTCACCGGCGTGGATGAGGACATGCTGTTGTTTGTGCCGTACACCCACTGGATCCACCTGGTATCTTCGTTGGGTACATCATTCTCCTGGGGAGGCACACAATTGAAGAGGGTCCCGTCATCGAAACGCATGGTGGCCCCGTTTCCAACGCACACCGGGTAGACGTCGGGCTCCGCATTGACCTCCCCGCCATTTTCGTTGTCCGTATCCCAGATGGTGACGATCTGTTCCTGGGTGGAGGAGCTGCACACCACACCGTTCACCAGGAGGGTGGCCAGGGGATGGTAGTTGCACTTGTCGTCCAGGGAGGTATAGACATGGTTGGCATCTGCATTAAAGGTGCCTGCCGGACCCTCTGTAGCTGCCACCGTCTCAGAGGACCCATCGTCCCATGTATAACGGATCTCAACCGAAGTGCCGGCATTGTTCACCCCCACGTAGGTGACATTCCAGTCCACCTCCACCGGTGAGCATAGCCGGTCTGGAACAATGGAGTTGGCCTTGGAGAGGATGCTGCAAGTCTGTCCGGTACCCTTGAAGGAAAGGAGCAGGAAGAGGGTAGTACAGAGCAGAAATGCCTCTCTTTTCATTTGAGAAAATTATGAAATATTTATTTAATAGTCGTTAAAGTCCCATTTCCCCCGGAACGGCCTGGTGAGCATCCGGTTGGCATCCTCATCATCAATGAACTTCTCGTGTGACGGTGCCCATTTCAACGGACGCTCCAGGTCATAGGCCAAATTCACGATGTTGCATACCGAAGCGGTCCTGTGGCCCGTTTCCACATCCGATACGGGACGGGTCCTGTTCCTGATGGCATCCACCCAGTCCTGGTAATGGTTGTCACTGCGGTAGAGGGGTTTGTCACTTCCTTTCAGTTCCATCT
>JAHEEC010000116.1 GCA_024640885.1 Bacteroidota bacterium
GTCCTGTGGCCCGTTTCCACATCCGATACGGGACGGGTCCTGTTCCTGATGGCATCCACCCAGTCCTGGTAATGGTTGTCACTGCGGTAGAGGGGTTTGTCACTTCCTTTCAGTTCCATCTCTGTGAGA
Organism: Bacteroidota bacterium; assembly: GCA_024640885.1. Classification (GTDB taxonomy): domain Bacteria; phylum Bacteroidota; class Bacteroidia; order Bacteroidales. The sequence goes on from JAHEEC010000116.1 coordinate 130, forward strand.
CCTGTCACATCGGAACGGTAGAACTCCCTGCTTATCTCGATCTTGCCTTCGGTGCCCAGGAACTGGACCGCGTTTCCCTCGCCCCACTCCACATGGTTCATCACAGTTCCGTTGGCATATTTCATCTGCATGCCTCTTTTGGCCCTCTTTTCCGGCGGCGTAAATTCCACCGGACCCGATTTGTCCATTCCAAGGGCCCACTGCCCGATATCAAACATATGGGCACCCCAGTCCGTGACTCCCCCGCCGCCGAAATCCCTGTAGGATCGCCACATGGGCCATCCGTTAAATTCAATGGGTGGCGAAAGGATCTGGTTGTAATGCCTGAACATGGATGGTCCCACCCACAAATCCCAGTTCAGGTAATCGGGTTCTGTCTCCTCGGGCAATTCGCATGCCATCACCGGATCCCCCACGCTGACATTGATCGTTTTAACCTCTCCGATGTATCCGTTGTATACCATCTCACATGCATGTCTGAAATTTCTCCAGGAACGTTGCATGTTTCCTGTCTGAAAAACGCGATCATATTTCCGGGTGGCTGCCACCATGGCCCTTCCTTCGGCCACAGTCAATGCCATGGGCTTCTCACAATAGATGTCCTTCCCGGCTTTTGCGGCATCAATGGCTACCATGGCGTGCCAGTGGTCGGGGGTGGCGACCACCACCGCATCAATGTCTTTTCTTTCAAGCAGCTCCCGGTAGTTCTCATAGGTGTCCACTTCCTGGTGTCCACCCTGCAGTTTCTCAGAATTGATCTTCTCGGCCCACCCTTTGAACCTGGCCAGTTTTTTCCGGTCCACGTCAGAGGCGGCAAGCACCATGGTCCCTTCGCATCCTGTAATGCTCTCCAGGAGCCACTGGCTCTGCTTCCCGGTCCCTATAAATCCCAGGTTGATCCGGTCACCTGGAGCCGGTGTTCCGGTTCCACCCATGACACGCCGCGGGATTATTGTTATGGCACCTGCACCGAGCGCCGATTTGCCTATAAAATCTCTTCTGTTCATGGAATAAATGATTTCAGGTTGGTAGATCAGTTCATAAAAATAACAGATGATCGCTTAAATGCAATAAAAGATTGAAGATTAGTACAGGATCTTATCCTCCATCCGGTCCCATTCGTCGATGAGAAGGTCCATTTCCCCGAGCATGATCCTTTCCGATTTTACCTGTCGCCGGTCCGGTGGGAGAGCGATCTCCTTGTAGATCTGCTGGTCCATGAAGCCGATCCTCCGGGCCACCTCCCTGCCGGCGCAAAAGTATATGGTCCGGATATCGGCCCAGTAGGCAGCAGCCAGGCACATGGGACAGGGTTCGAAGTTGGTATAGAGGATTGCACCCGTGAGGTGGTGTGCCCCAAGTTTGCTGCAGGCATTGCGGATGGCATTGACTTCGGCATGGGCTGTGGGATCATGCCCGCTCAACACAGAATTGTGACCGGTCCCAATAACCTCATCATCCCTTACCACCACTGCTCCAAAGGGTCCCCCGTCACCACTCCTGATTCCGGTCACTGCCTCATGGATGGCTAATTTCAGGTATGATTCATGTGACATGGGTGCTACTTTTTAGTAAATGTAATGATTGTTAATTTAATTACCTTGCAGTAAGATTAACCCCTTGTTCATAAAATAGAGAGACATGAAATTCGGACACTTTGATGATGCCGGGAGAGAGTATGTGATCACCAATCCGAGAACACCATACCCGTGGATCAACTACCTGGGTTGCGAGGAGTTCTTTTCCATCATCACCAATACAGCTGGAGGCTACAGCTTTTATAAGGATGCACGGTTAAGGCGGCTCACCCGTTACAGGTACAATAATGTTCCGGTGGATGACGGGGGAAAATATTTCTATATCAATGAAAACGGGAAGGTGTGGTCCCCGGGATGGAAGCCTGTGAAAACACCCCTGGACCGTTATGAATGCCGGCATGGCATGGGCTATACCATCATCACAGGGGAGCTGGACCAGCTGGAAGCCCAGGTGACTTATATGGTACCCATTGGCTACCGGGGTGAGGTGCAAAAGGTAAAACTCACCAATAAAAGCAACCGGAAACGCTCATTCTCGCTTTTTTCATTCGTGGAATGGTGCCTCTGGGATGCCCTGGATGATGGCTCGAATTTCCAGAGGAACTTCTCAACCGGGCAGGTGGAGATCGTAGGTTCCACCATCTATCATAAGACAGAATACCGTGAGAGGCGCAATCATTATGCCTTTTATACGGTCAATGAGAAGGTGAGCGGCCTGGACACGGACCGTGATTCTTTCCTTGGATTGTACAATGGTTTTGATGCCCCGGAGGCGGTCACAGAGTGCAGGTCCAGGAACTCCTATGCCCATGGCTGGTCACCAATTGCCTCCCATCATTTAAAAATCGAACTGGAGCCCGGCGGCGAAAAGGAGCTGGTCTTCCTCCTTGGATATGTGGAGGTGCCTGCCGAGGAGAAATTCACCCGGCCCCAGGTGATCAATAAAAAACCTGCTGAAAAGATGATCGAAAGGTTCCGGGATGCCGCTGATGTGGAGGAAGCATTTGACGAATTGAGGAGGTTCTGGGACAGCCTGCTTTCGGTTTATCAGCTTGAACACCCGGAAGAGGAGTTGAACCGGGCGGTGAACATCTGGAACCAGTACCAGTGCATGGTAACCTTCAATTTCAGCCGCAGCGCCTCATTCTTTGAATCGGGCATCGGGCGGGGCATGGGATTCAGGGATTCCAACCAGGACCTGATCGGCTTCGTTCACCAGATCCCGGAGAGGGCCAGGGAGCGCATCATTGACATTGCCTCCACCCAGTTCGATGATGGGGGTGCCTACCACCAGTACCAGCCCCTGACCAAAAAGGGAAATGATGCCGTAGGCAGTAATTTCAACGACGATCCCCTGTGGCTCATTCTCTCCACCGACGAATATATCAGGGAAACCGGCGACTGGGCCATCCTGGAGGAGATGGTCCCCTTTGACAATGACGAGACCAACAGGGCCACCCTCTTTGAACACCTTAAAAGATCATTCTACCATGTGGTCCACAACCTGGGCCCCCACCGGCTGCCGTTGATTGGCCGGGCCGACTGGAACGATTGCCTTAACCTGAATTGCTTCTCCGAAACACCCGGAGAGTCTTTCCAGACCACCGAGAACAGGGAAGGGGGTGTGGCCGAATCGGTGTTTATTGCAGGGATGTTCGTGTTATACGGGGATGCCTTTGAGCAACTTTGCAGGAGGCTTGGAAAGGACCGTGAGGCGGATGAAGCCGCCGGTCACATCGCCACCATGAAAGAGGTAATTGACCGCCACGGGTGGGACGGGGAGTGGTTCATCAGGGCCTACGATCATTTCGGGGAGAAGGTGGGAAGCCGTGAATGCGAGGAGGGGAAGATCTTCATAGAATCCCAGGGAATGTGCATCATGGCCGGGATCGGGCTGGAGGACGGTCGTGCCCGGATGGCCCTCGATTCGGTGAAGAAGAGGCTCGATTGTGAATTCGGGATCGTCCTGAATAATCCTGCATTCACAAAGTATATCGTAAAGTATGGCGAGATCAGTTCATACCCGGAAGGTTATAAGGAAAACGCAGGGATCTTCTGTCACAACAATCCCTGGATCATGATCGCAGAGGCCCTTGCCGGTAACGGGGATGCGGCATGGGACTACTTCAGGAAGATCTGTCCACCCTACCTGGAAGAGATCAGTGAGTTGCACAAGACCGAGCCCTATGTCTATTCCCAGATGATCGCTGGAAAGGATGCCCAGAAACCGGGAGAAGCAAAGAACAGCTGGCTCACGGGGACGGCAGCATGGAATTTCTATGCCATTTCGCAATTCATCCTGGGGATCAGGCCTGATTTTGACGGGCTCCGCATCAACCCGGTTATTCCCGGGGAGTGGGGTGGGTACCGGGTGACCCGGAAATTCAGGGGTGCCACCTACCGGATCGAGGTTTCCAACCCTGACCACGTCTCCACCGGGGTAAAGGAGATCTTCCTGAACAATAAAAAGGTGACCGGTTCCCTGCTTCCACTCTGCGAGAGCGGGAGCAGCAATGAAGTGAAGGTGATCATGGGTTGATCAGCCTGAAGGAAAGGTTATTTCCGAAACCGGAAAGAAAAGTCTCTTCCACTCAGGTCTATTCTGCCATGGAGCTCTTTATGACCGCATCAAAGGCTGGTTTAGGCTCCAATTGACGGTCAAACAGCAGCGTGTAATCCGTACGCCCCCTGATGGGAAAATTGTTTTTCCAGGAGGTCTTGTCATCCACTCCCCAGAAGGTGACCCTGGATATTTTATCGGCGTGCTTCACAAAAAGGCCGAACAAACCGGCATAGCGCTCGGCCAGCAACTGCTGCACCGAATCGGGCAGGAACTCCTTGTATGGATCAAGTTCGGGCCGGTAGGCGGGACGCCTTCCGATCTCACCACCGGGGTTACCAAAGGGGGAAGGCAGCACGCTCACATCCAGTTCGGTGATCATCACGTCCAACCCAATTTCGGCGAAGGCCACAATGCTGGCTTCAATCTCCTCCAGGGTGGGGTATTTAAGTCCATAATGGCACTGCATTCCCACCCCGTCTACACGGATTCCCTTTGACCTCAGATCCTGGATCAGCCTGACCGTTCCTTCCCGCTTTCCGCTTAGGTTCATCGAGAAATCATTATAGATCAGGTGGGCATCAGGATCAGCCTCCCTGGCAAACTGGAACGCTTTCTCCACGTAATCATCCCCGATGATCTGCTGCCAGTTTGTTTCCCTGAACCCGCCCTTGTCATCGAGGGCCTCATTGACCACGTCCCACGTGTGGATCCTTCCCTTGTAACGCCCCATGATGGTCTGGATGTGATCCTTCATGCGCATGAGCAGGGTATCCCTGGTGGTGGGGTTCCCTTCACTGTCCTGGAATACCCAGCGGGGTGTCTGGTTGTGCCAGACGAGGGTGTGGGCCACCAGGTGTTTGTGCCGTGACTCGCCCATGGCAACGAACTGATCCGAAATATCGAACCGGTATACCCCCGGTTTCGGGTGGATCCACATCCATTTCATATCGTTCTCGGGGGTGTAGGAGTTGAACTGTTCTGCCACAATGCGTTTGGATAGGGTGTCCGTGCCGGTGATCCGGGATCTGTTCAGGGCAGCTCCAACCACGAATTTATCCCGGAAGGCCTCCTGGAGGGTGGTCTGGGAATGCAGCGGTCCGTTAAAGGAAAAAACGAGCCAGGTGGCAATGCAAAGGAAAGCGGGGCGAATGAAAATTTTCATGGGATTGAGGTTTTTGGAAAGTTACTCATTAAATATTAAAAATTCAATCGGTTGCATAACCTTCCCGCGCGGATATCGCCTCCGGGCGGATGCAGGAATAATCTTTCAGAGGGCCCGGTTTCTGTCCACCAGCCTGTTGATGGATTCCACCGAGGCTGCCGACCGGAGCCTGTCCCCGGGGGTATGGATGCAGTAATCGACCAGCTGGTCGATGGTGGAGGTGGCCACATGCATCCGGGTATCTGAAGAGGCATAATAGATGTGGATTGTACCGTCCTCATCTGCGATCCATCCGTTGGTGAACAGCACATTGGATACATCTCCCACCCGCTCCTCCCCGAGGGGCCCCATGAAGAGCCCGCCGGGTTTGTGGATCACCCTGGAAGGATCATCCAGGGCGGTCATGAACATGTAGAGGGTGTAGCGGAGCCCGGCAGCACAGTTCCGCACCCCGTGGGCCAGGTTAAGCCAGCCCTTCGGGGTTTTGATGGGGGCCGGGCCCTGCCCGTTCTTCAGTTCATAGATGGTGTGGTAGGTCTTGGCATCCATGATCTTCTCCACTTTTACCTCAGCATGCTCCATTGATTCTGAAACCCCGAATGCGATGCCTCCCCCCTTTCCTGTTTCGATGAATCCGTCCTGGGGACGTGTGTAGAAAGCATATTTCCCATTGATAAATTCGGGGTGAAGCACCACGTTCCGCTGCTGACCCCCATAGGTGACCAGGTCGGGCAGGCGCTCCCAGTGAACCAGGTCCTTGGTCCGGGCGATCCCGGCCGCAGCAACCGCACTGCTGGTATCCCCCCCGGGGGCACCGGGATCCTTCCTTTCGGTACAGAATACCCCGTAGATTTGGCCATCTTCATGTGCCGTGAGCCGGATGTCATACACATTGGTATCGGGATCCCCGGTTTCGGGCATGGTGACAGGGCGCTCCCAGAACCTGAAATTGTCCGTGCCATTGGGGCTTTCGGCCATGGCGAAGAATGATTTCCTGTCGTTGCCTTCGGCCCTTACTGCCAGCAGGTACCTGCCTTTCCATTTGATGGCCCCTGCATTGAAGGCAGCGTTGAACCCGATCCGCTCCATAAAATAGGGATTGGTGGCCGGGTTGAAATCATACCGCCATTCCATGGGGAAATGGTCCCTTGTGAGCACCGGGTGTTTGTACCGGTTGAAGATCCCGTTGGTGCTGAAGAGCTTCTCATTTTTTCTCGCCAGAAGCGCTTCATGATCCCTGCGGATTCTATCCTTGCGTTCCTGAAACAGGTTTTCGTTCATTTGGATACAGTTTTATGGTTTTTTCTCAATCCTCCGGATCATCTCCATGCAGGCACGGCCATTGTGGTAAGGGCATTTCCAGAAGCCTGCCTTCTCTTTTTCAGTGCGGGGTGTCCCATTTCTGTCCACGCTCCAGTACCACTCACCATAGGCATGGTCTACGATCCTTTCCCTGATAAATTTCCAGCTATTCAGGGTTTTCTCAGCAAACTCCTCATCCCCCGAAAGCTGGTATGCATTGAAATAGCCCACCATGGCCTCCGCCTGGGGCCACCAGTGTTTGTCGTGATCCAGCCTTTTCTCCACCGGAAACAATTCGTAAAAGAGTCCACCGTCCCCGTCCAGGCCCTTAAAATTCTCACGGGCCATTTGTATGGCTGTGCGGGCGGTCCGCCGGACCAGTCCGGGCTCTCCCAGTACTTCCGCTGCTTCGTGCAGCAACCAGGAACACTCAATGTCATGGCCAAAGGAGATGAGGTTCGATTTCAGGTTCCAGTCATCATCAAAAAAGAGGTTCAGGTGGTGGCTTTCCGGATCCACGAATTTATCCAGAAATAGGCGGACCAGGTTTTCCAGCGCCGACTTCAGGCCGGGGTCTTTCCAGATGCGAAACAGGTGGGTATATGCCTCCAGGATGTGGAGGTGGGAGTTCATGGTCTTGCTTTCATTGTCATCCTTCTCACTGAGCCGCAGGTCCTCGGCCGGACTCCAGTCCCGGTTCATGGCCTCCACGTATCCGTTGCGCTCACCATCAAAAGCCCTGCTCTCGATGGTCCGAAAGAGGGCAATGGCCTCTTCAAGGGCCTGCTCCTCACCGCAGGCCATGTGGTATTCAGCCAGTGCGTAGATGGTGAAGGCCAGGGCGTAGATCTGTTTCCTGGGGGCAAGAATCCCACCCCTGTGATCCAGCTCCCAGAAGACCCCCCCGAACTCCCTGTCAATAAAATGGGCCATCATATATTCGTAACCCCGCCTCGCCGTATCCAGATAGGCCTGATCCCCGATCATCCGGCAGGCAGCTGCAAAGGTCCAGAGGATGCGTGCATTCATTATTGCTCCCTTGCCTGCGTTTGGCAAGGGCTCATTGAAGTGGGTCACGTGTCCGTGAAATCCCCCGTGCTTCAGGTCGGGGGTGTACTTCATCCAGTAGGGCAGGATGTTCTCCTTCAGCTCCTTTTCAACCTCTTCGCTCAACCTGGCCAACCGCTCCCCGATCATTTTTGTGGCGGTTTATCGTCCGGGAGCCTGTCCCACCAGGTTCTCTTCATGATAATAAAGGCCAACACGATGATGGCAAGGGAGATCCCCAGGGGCAACATCTTCTTCAGCACAATGTAAATTGGGAAAATGACCAGGGCCGTCTGTGCGATGATCCCGATCAATACATTGAACATATCCCTCCAGAAGTCCTCGTTCCTTTTGAAACCAGGGTCCTCTGCAACCACCTTCTCATGGATGGGTTTCCAGAACCCCCATGGCTTCACATTTTTATAGAAGGTTTTCAGGGTCTCTTCATCTGTGGGCGGAGAGGTATAGGTGCCAATGAGGCAGCCGATCACCGAGATGACCAGGATAAGCGGGAAATAGTAGAGATCCAGCGTGTCGAATACATATGGGAAAATGAGGGCCGGGACGATCCCCGCCACCATTCCCCAGAAAAATCCCGATCCGTTGAATCGCCACCAGTACCACTTCAGCACGTTGGAGGCCATGTAGGCCCCCCACAAGGCGGAAACGATCCACTGCAGGATATCGTTCACATCCAGGGCGAAAATGCCGAAAATTACACTGACGGCCACCACGATGATCCCGGTGATATAATTGGTGCGGCTTATCTGTTTCCCCGTGGCCTTGGGCTTCATATACTTGAGATAGATGTCATTGACGATGTAGGCCTGGGCAGCATTGAGCGTACCTGCAAAGGTGGACATAAATGCGGCCAGCAGGCCTGCAAGCAGCAGCCCCATGAAACCCACCGGGACGAACTGGCTGATGGCCGAGGGAAGGATTTGTTCAAAATCGATCCGGTCACCCACCACCAGGTCAAGCTGGTCATAAAAGAGCAGTCCCAGGATGGCGAAACCTGCGATCATAAAATACCTGGTTGGCATCAGGATCACCGAAACGAAACCGGACATTTTTGCTGCTTCCCTGGGTGACTTGGTGGAGAGGATCTTCTGCATGTCATAATTGGGGGCCGGTCCTGCGGCACTCACCAGGATGCCCTTGAAGAGCATCATGGTAAAGAAGATGCTGAACAGGGAGTAACCGTCACTGGAGATCTTGTCATTGACCTCATCGATGATCCCGCTCCAGTTCAGATCCAGCCTTGCTCCGAAGAAGGGATTCATCCACCCTTCAGGCACCACCAGTGGATTGACCGCAAGGGCGTTCATGGCAATGACCCCGATGACAATGGCAGAAAAGGTCATGATGGTATACTGGATCACATCGGCCCACACGATGCTGGTCATCCCTCCCAGTATGGCGTAAAACATTGCAAACAGGGTGAAAACGATCCCATAGACGTGGGGTACGTATTCAGGCGGTACGTGAAATGGAAAGTAAGGCGAGATGATCTCCCAGGGGATGAAGATCTCCACAAACTTCCCAAGGCCAATGAACCCGTAGGCCAGGAACCCCAGGCAACTGATGATCGCAAAAACCACCACAACCCCGTGTGAGAGATTTCCGTCCCTCCCCGAACCGAACCGGGTACCGATCCATTCGGCTCCCGTAGTGGCGTTGGACCTGCGCAGCCAGATGGAGAGGAAGACCATGAGGAAGATCTGGTTAAAGACCGGCCACAACCATGGGATCCAGATGGATTTGAGCCCGTAGACAAATGCCAGGGTAACCAGCCACATGGTTCCCGAGATATCAAACATCCCGGAGGCGTTGCTGAGCCCGAGCATATACCAGGGAAGTTTGTTGCCCCCCAGCATGTAGGCTGTTTTATCTTTCTGGGCACGTTTTTTCAGGACCAGCCCGATCACAATGGTGGAAGCCAGGTAGGCACAGATGATAAGGATGTCGATCAGGGTAAGTTTCATGGCAGTGGATGGTAGGGTTGTTACTTGAACATGTCTGGTAATTCGGAAAGCGACCACATCAGGCTGTCGTTCATAAATTTGATGAAGTCAGGGCCACTGGCATGACCGGCATAAGGGGCGTAAAAATG
>JAHEEC010000245.1 GCA_024640885.1 Bacteroidota bacterium
CCAATATTAAAGATTATACCATTGACAGATTCTCACCCTCCATCCAGAAAGACGACAGCAAGTGCATTCGATGCCAGCGATGCGTGCGGACCTGTGAGCAGCTGCAGGGAGTGAATGCACTCACAGTGGCCCACAGAGGGGCCCGTCAACGGATCACCACCTTTGAGGATCTTTCCCTGGCGGAGGTGATTTGCACAAATTGCGGGCAATGCGTGAACCGTTGTCCCACCGGGGCACTGGTAGAGCGTACCTACCTGGATGAAGTGTGGGATGTCATCCTGGACCCTGAAAAGCATGTGGTGGTCCAGACTGCACCGGCGGTAAGGGTAGGGCTGGGTGAAGAGCTTGGTCTGGAACCGGGGACCAGGGTCACAGGCAAAATGGTGGCTGCTCTGAAGCGATTGGGTTTTGATTCGGTGCTGGACACTGATTTCACTGCCGACCTGACCATCATTGAAGAGGGGAACGAACTTCTGACACGGCTGAGGCAGCTCCTTGTGGAAAAGGATCCCTCGGTTGCCCTGCCGATGACCACTTCCTGTTCCCCCGGGTGGATCAAATTTATTGAACATACTTTCCCCGAATTTCTCCCCAACGTTTCAACCTGCAAATCACCCCAACAGATGTTTGGGGCACTGGCCAAAACATATTATGCAAAAGCAAGAAACCTGGATCCAAGGAATGTGGTGAGTGTTTCCATCATGCCCTGCACAGCCAAGAAATACGAGGCCAACCGTCCCGAAATGCGTTCCAGCGGATTCAAAGATGTGGATTATGTGCTGACCACCCGGGAGCTGGCCAGGATGATCAGGCAGGCGGGTTTGGATTTCAACAAACTGAAGGAGGATAAATATGACAGCATTATGGGAATATCCACGGGGGCCGGTGTGATCTTCGGTGCCACAGGTGGGGTCATGGAAGCTGCCCTGAGAACTGCCTATGAGCTTGTAACTGGCAGGGAGGTGCCCTTTGACGGGCTCAATATCACCCCGGTGCGTGGGTCTGAGGGCATCAGATTGGCCTCTGTCAGGATCGAGGGCTGCCTTGAGGAGTGGGCTTTCCTTGAAGGAGTGGAGTTAAAATGTGCTGTGGCACACGGACTTGTCAATGCCAGGGAGTTGATGAACGGAGTGAAAAAAGGAACCATGGATCTCCATTTCATCGAAGTGATGGCCTGTCCGGGAGGCTGCCTGGGAGGGGGGGGACAACCGATTCCCACCAATGAGAAAATCCGCCGGAGACGAACGGAGGCCATTTATGCGGAAGATATGTCCATGGAACTGAGGAAATCTCATGAGAATCCCGAAGTGATAGCGATCTACAAAAATTTCCTCGGAGAACCCCTGGGACATAAATCCCATGAATTGCTTCATACCCACTATACCCGGCGGATGCGTTACTGAAGGTGACCTCTCAGGCTGAGGGCTCAAATAGTTCTATGATCTCCGGTTGCATGAGGACCCAGATGGAATAGACCCCTTTGGCTGTTCCAACGGGTATGTTGAGGCAATTGATCGCCGAAACGATCATCACAAGGATCCGGGCCCATGGCCTGTATGAAAACAGGCCAACACCCCCGATGATGCCCAGGCAGCTTAAAAACAGGATGATCATTGAGAGGCTGTTTCCCACGAACGAGAGCACTTTTTCTGCAATAAGGTCATATTCCACGAATCCGTGAGCAAAATGAAAAGCCAGGTAGACTGCCAGGGCACCCACCAGTCCAAGGATCCCGAATCCCACGTGAAGCGCTCCCACCAGGGAGACGTGTTGTTTCATGTTTCTTTTTTCCATGTCTGGTATTTTAGGATGATCTCAATTTAAGAAAATTTGGACTAATTCATTTCATTTTCAGGATTATAGAGCGAAATAAACTCATAGGAATTTCCACTCCACTCGAGGAATTTAAGAAAGGAATTGAAGGATATCACCACGGTGGCCGAATTTTCATTGGGATGAAAACTGATCCTTTGGGCCGATTTCAGGGCATCATCCAGGAATAGATGCACATGATTTTCGCGGTCATTGATCAAACCAAAAACCGATACGGAACCTCCACCCAGCCCGAGGTAACGTTCCATTCTCTGGGGAGAAGCGAAGGAGATCTTTCCCTGCCTGAGACGTTGTTCCAGGTCCCGGATCGCCAGTTGCCTGTCATGCCTCAGGATCACCAGGTAATGGCGGTTCCCTTTGTGGTTCCTGAAAAAGAGATTCTTACAATGGGTGGCATCGATCTTATCCCAGTAGGGAAGGGCTTCCTCCACGGTGGGGACAGGAGGATGTTCATGCAGATCAAAGGGGATCCCCAATTGTTCGAGAAGCTCTATAACCTGCTCCCTCCTGCTCATAATGAAGATCCCTTTCCGGACCGGATCAGGTTGGTAAGCTGGACCCTGTTCCTGATCCCCGATTTTACAAAAATGTGGTGTGTATGATCCTTTACAGTCTGAAGGGAAATAAAAAGGGCATCCCCAATCTCCTTATTGGTCAATCCTTTGCATATCAACTGGATCACCTCCCTTTCCCGTTTTGAGATTTCATATTTCTCGGCGAACGCAATGAGTTTTGTTTCAAAGTCCTCCTGCAGGGAGGAGGCCCGGCCATGATATTTTTCCAGGTAAATGCTGAGAAAGAGGATGGGAATGAGGTGCCAGGAGAGAAAGATAAAGATGAAGACATATGGAACGATGGCATGGAGGCTGATCAGTGTAAATGCCGAAATGCACAGCCACATGTAAAGAA
>JAHEEC010000246.1 GCA_024640885.1 Bacteroidota bacterium
CTTTTGAGAATATGAAATGAATTGTTACATTTGCACCCACATTGATCGGGGTGTGGCGCAGTTGGCTAGCGCACTTGCATGGGGTGCAAGGGGTCGTACGTTCGAGTCGTATCACCCCGACTAAAAAAACATCTTCCACGTGTTGGAAGATGTTTTTTTCTTTTTACGCTGCCGCTCCAACCCCGGTTGCCGGCCGTAACTCGTGGTTGCAACTGTGGACTCCTTCAGGGTTGATTTGAAAAGATCATCAAAATACATATATTTGGCAGGTACCGAGCTGTGATAAATCCGGGTTAACGGGTTTGCCCGGAGGGCAACCGGTTCCGGGATTTGAAAAACGGTTCATGAATTATCTAACCTTCTGTCTCTGATTGATCCTGTATTAACCTTTAAATTACATGAATATGAAAAGATTTTACACTTTGTTCATCGGGATGGTGATGATCCTGGGGTTCCAGGCCGTGACCAGTGCCCAGTCACTGGTAGTTTCCGGCACTTTGTTCCTGCCGCAGGATTCCATCGGTTTCGAATTTGAAAGTCCCAGTTTTGATTCCGCGGACTGGATCGGCATTTACCACATCGAAGATGAGCCGGGCGGACCCGCTTCAGTAACGTGGGATTATATCGGCACCCCTGCCGGTACCCTATACCTGGATGCGCCTGAGGATGCAGGCTGGTACAGGGCTTTCCTGATGTGCTGTGACGGCTATGACACCATTGCCATTTCGGCGGACTTCCAGGTAGGGGTTCCCCTGCTGGAACCCTCCTCCTCGGTTTATAACGAGGGGGATTCCATTGTGTTTGCTTATGAGAGCCCGAGGTTTTCGGATGCGGACTGGATCGGGATCTATCCCACAGGCACAAAACCCGGCAATGACAATCCCTCCATCGACTGGGCCTATATCCCGGATTCAGCGGGTACAATTACATTTAAAACACCGCTAGATGCGGGCATCTATGACGCCTACCTGCTGTGTTGTGACGGGTATGACAGCATCTCAGGATGTACCTTCGAGGTGATCAGCGCCAACACACCTTATGTGGCTCCGAAATCTTCCTCAATCACTTCCGGGTCACCCATTGATATTGTTTACAATGATCCGGCCTATGCGGACGGAGACTGGATCGGCATCTATTTTGAAGGGGATGATCCATCCCTGGTTTCCTCTCAGGCCTGGGCATATGTGGAAGAAAGTTCCGGCACCATCTCATTTCCGGGAACACTGTCAGGAGGCACCTATTTCGCCATCCTGTTTGCTCCCGACAATGAGACCGTATATGCACAATCTTCAGTATTTACGATCCAGGCGGGTGCCTCTGGCACTTACGTGAAAACGGCTGCCAGCGTGTACCCCGAGAATGTGGATATCGTGGTCAATTTCCGCAATCCCGACTTGCAGGAGAATGATTGGATCGGTATTTATAACAAAGGAGAAGCACCGGGAGGACCTGAATCCATTGACTGGATGTATGTCACCTCTGATTCAGGCACCGTCGTATTTACCACCGCACTGGCTGCGGGTGATTATGTGGTTTACCTGCTTTGTTGCGATGGATACCAGATCAAGGCTAAGTACAATTTCAAGGTAGCTGATGCCAGCACGCCGAGCCTGGTCTCCTCATCCCTGACCTACGCCACCACAGATTCCCTGGTTTTCTATTACAACAGCCCCACATGGGTGGATACCGACTGGATCGGGATCTACAATCCAGGGGATGTGCCCGGAGGAGGGCCCTATTCCATCACCTGGTTCTATATCCCGGAAGCAAGCGGCACTTTGGTTTTCCGCTACCCGGATAACCATGAACTGGAACCGGGAGAATACTGGGCCGGGTTGTTCTGCTGCGATGGGTATGACCTCTATGCCCAGACCACCTTTATCATTACGGAGGCCTCCACTGCAATAGAAAAAAGAGAAGTGAACAATGAGATGCGGATCTATCCCAACCCGTCCACCGGGAGGGTCACCGTAACTGTTCCCGAAGGTGTAGGAATAGAGAGTGTATCTGTATACAACATGACCGGACAGCAACTTCACATGGAGGAGTTTTCCGGAAGGGTGAATGAGAAGGTGCTCGAATTGGGCTTCCTGGAAAAGGGAATGTATATGATTTCCACCCGGACCGGGAAATCCACATCCACCGGACTATTGCTTATTCAATGACAAACTGAACCGATGAAGGGGATTATCGTGATGCGATAATCCCCTTCATTTCCGTTTCTTAAAACCAGGATTGAAGAAGGCCCCGTACAGGTGCCTTTCAACCCGGTTATTCACCGGTTTCTTCGGTGGTATTAATGATGCAGGCATAAACTAACCATTCTGAAATGAAACGAACAACGATACGAACCGTGTTCATCCTGTGCTTTAGCCTCCTGGCAATGAATATAATGGCCCAGGAGATTACCGTTACAGGCACGGTGACATCCTCCGATGACGGAACGACCCTTCCCGCAGTCAGTGTGCTGGTGAAGGGAACCTCCCAGGGCACGGTGACCAATCTGGACGGACTGTATACCATCTCTGTGGCTGAAAATGCAATCCTGGAGTTTTCTTACATCGGCTATGAGGCCCAGGATATTGAAGTGAACGGCAGGATCAGGATCAATGTCGTACTTTCTGAAAGCAAGTTTGAGCTGCAGGAGGTAGTGGTGACCGCACTTGGGATCCAGAAGGAGAAAAAAGCACTCGGGTATGCAGTCCAGGAAGTGGATGGGGCTGATTTTGA
>JAHEEC010000042.1 GCA_024640885.1 Bacteroidota bacterium
CCCCTCAGCGCATCGTCCAGTTCTGCAGCGATGACCGCTGCTTCGAGGGTTGTGTGGTCGGGACTTCCTATAATAATGTCCAACACGGTGTTTTGTGAAAAGGTCAAACTTGTCAGCATGACCATCAACATCGCCATCATTGATTTACTAATTAAGCTCAACGAATTTGTAATTTTCCTAATGTGTAATCTTGGTTTCATGACTGTTATGTTTAAAGATTAATATTAAACGTTAAACAGAAATCAGTGAATAATGTTTAAAAATTAACATCCAATGGTTAAACAAATATATTTTTATCACTGACTATTAGGCATTAATAAAAATGGTGTTTGATACCGATTTAACAAATCAGATGTTATGAAATAGGGCATGGAGAACCACATTTTTTCGCACTTTTGTTATTTAAGCACATCCGTATGATTCAGATTGGAGACAAGGTTGTCAGCAGGGAGTTATTTGAGAATCATTTTATATGCCACCTGGAGAAATGCGAGGGGAACTGTTGCGTCTTTGGAGATTCAGGGGCCCCACTTGAAGATGGTGAAGTACTGCTCATTGATGAGTTCCTGAACAGCATCAAACCTTATTTAAGAGCTGAAGGGCTCAGGGCAGTCAACGAAAAGGGTGGTTGGGAGATTGACAGTGACGGAGATAAAGTGACACCGCTGGTGGGTTGGGATGAGTGTGCTTTCACACTTTTTGAGGACGGCATTGCACGATGTGCCATTGAGAAGGCCTATGAAGATGGTTCCATCCCTTTTCAAAAGCCAATATCATGCCACCTCTATCCAATAAGGGTCTCCAGGTTAAAAAGCGGAATCGCCTTAAATTATCACCGGTGGAGCATCTGTGAACCGGCGCGCCTCCTTGGAAAGAAGGAGGGGATTCCAGTTTTCAGATTTTTGAGGGAGCCCATCACCAGGGTATATGGACCACAGTTCTACAGTGAGCTTGAAATAGTCTATAAAGAAATAATTGAATCATCTGATAAATGAATACGGTCAATCTATAAAACATAGTGGAACATCATGGAAACAATTAAAAATTACGTAGAATCCCACAAAGCAAGATTTCTTGAAGAACTATTTGAACTGATCAGGATCCCGTCCATAAGTGCCATCAAGGAGCATTCGGATGACATGAGGAAAGCAGCTGAACTACTGAAAGATTCCCTGATTAAGGCCGGGGCCGATCAAGCAGAAGTGAAATCGACTTCAGGGTGGCCGGTTGTCTATGGTTATAAAATGATCGACGAATCCTTACCGACTGTGCTGGTCTACGGACATTATGACGTTCAACCGGTTGAACCTCTTGATCTGTGGGATTCTCCTCCTTTTGAACCGGAGGTCAGGGATGGAAAGATCTTTGCCAGGGGTGCGGATGATGATAAGGGTCAACTATTCATGCACCTGAAGGCATTTGAATTAATGAACCGCACAGGGACACTGGCCTGCAATGTGAAGTTTATGATTGAAGGAGAAGAGGAAATCGGCTCACCAAACCTTAAGGAATTTTGCAGGCAGCACAAAGAGATGCTCAAGGCTGATATCATACTCATTTCAGATACCACAATGATTGCCCAAGATATTCCTTCGATCACTGTCGGATTGAGGGGACTCAGTTACCTGGAGGTGGAGATGACCGGACCAAACCGTGACCTTCATTCGGGTCTGTATGGTGGCGCAGTGGGCAACCCGGCCAATCTTCTGGCAAAAATGATCGCCTCACTCACCGATGAAAACAATCACATTACCATTCCAGGTTTTTACGATGATGTGGTTGAAGTTTCCGGAAACGAGCGCGCAGAAATGGCCAAAGCTCCTTTCAGACTGGAGGATTACAAAAAGGCACTCGATATTACCGAGGTAACTGGCGAAAAAGGGTATTCAACCAATGAGCGTACCGGAATCCGCCCAAGCCTTGATGTAAATGGAATCTGGTCGGGTTACACCGGTGAGGGAGCCAAAACAGTGCTGCCTTCAAAGGCCCATGCAAAGATCTCCATGCGTCTTGTTCCCAATCAGGAGTCGAAAAAGATAGATGCACTGTTCATTGATCATTTTATGAAAAACGCGCCGGAAGGAACAAAAGTGAAGGTGAAGAGCCTGCACGGCGGACAGGGATATGTGACGCCCATAAATTTTCCTGCCTACAGGGCGGCAAGCAATGCCATTGAACAGAGTTTCGGAAAGAAGCCCATCCCGGTCAGAAGCGGAGGGAGCATCCCCATTGTGTCAGATTTCGAAGAGGTCCTCGGAATTAAATCCATCTTAATGGGCTTTGGGTTGGACAGTGATGCCATACATTCACCCAACGAAAATTACCCGCTTTTCAATTTCTACAAAGGGATCGAAACAATTCCCCTATTCTACCGGTTTTTTGCCTCAGAGATGAAATAGCTCTCGTTTCCAGGTAAAATTGGCCCTGAGAGCATCTCAAAAGAAATACCTTGAGGTTTGAGAGGATTGTTTTATAAGCCAGCTGGCCTGTTCGCCGTGCGACCGGGTACCTGGCTTTATAATATCCCAAGGATTAACCTTTGGCAGGAATCGTCTGTGGCAGCCTGGTTTTATTAAAAAACATCAAAAAATCAAACTGACCGTATAAAATTTAGGGTAGTCGTATAAAAAATATTAAATAATACATTCTTAGCTATCAAAAATATAGGGGTGTAATTAAATTTAGTATATATTTGCAGCAATAAACCCTAATTTTGTACACTTAATACTAAAAACATGGCCGTTATCAGGTTTAAAGCACTGGAGCAGGTTTATAACAGAAAACCCCTGCATGTCACCCCGCCTTCAGACAAAACGTCTGACTATTATGCTATTAATGTTTTCGATAAGGTAAAAATGCAACGATACCTTTCGAGGGATGCCTTTAATCATGTCATGGAAGCCATAGAAAAGGGTACCCCCATCGACAGGAGGAAAGCCGATGCAGTAGCCTCCGGAATGAAAGTATGGGCCATCGAAAGGGGCGCCACACATTATACACACTGGTTTCAACCTCTCACCGGCGGGACCGCAGAAAAGCACGATGCATTTATTCAACCCACTGAATTCGGAGGTGTCGTAGAGTCCTTTTCCTCATCCGCCCTTGCGCAGCAGGAGCCGGATGCATCTTCCTTTCCGAGTGGAGGTATCAGGAATACATTCGAAGCACGCGGTTATACTGCCTGGGATCCCTCTTCACCAGCTTTTATTATTGATAACACGCTTAGTATTCCAACAGTATTTATATCCTATACCGGTGATGCCCTCGATCATAAGACCCCATTGTTAAAAGCACTCAATGTGGTGGATAAGGCGGCCACTGAAGTTTGCCAGTATTTCGATAAAAATGTAACCAAGGTACAGGCCAACCTGGGATGGGAGCAGGAGTACTTCCTGATCGATGAGGCGTTGTATTATGCCCGACCGGACCTGGCACTTACGGGACGCACCCTTATGGGACACGCTTCAGCCAAGGATCAGCAACTGGATGACCACTATTTCGGATCCATCCCCGAGCGTGTCACCGCATTTATGCATGACCTGGAATCAGAAGCTTACAAGCTGGGAATACCGGTTACCACCCGTCATAATGAGGTGGCGCCCAACCAGTATGAGCTTGCGCCGGTGTTCGAAGAGTGTAACCTGGCTGTGGACCATAACGTTTTGCTTATGGACCTGATGAAGAAGATATCACGGCATCACGGATTCAGGGTGTTGTTCCACGAAAAGCCTTTCCAGGCCATCAACGGAACTGGAAAACATAACAACTGGTCCTTGTCAACGGACACCGGGGTGATCCTCCATAAACCGGGGAAGAATCCCAAATCCAATTTACAATTCCTGACCTTCGTAGTGAATACAATAAAAACCGTATACGACCATCAGGACCTGTTGAGGGCCAGTATTGCATCTGCATCCAACGCTCACCGGCTGGGAGCAAATGAGGCTCCACCTGCCATCCTCTCCTGTTTTCTGGGAACAGAGGTATCTGCCATGCTTGATCAGTTGGAAGAGCAGGTGACCAGCAAAAGGATGACACCGGATGAGAAGACCGCATTAAAGCTGGACATTGGAAAAATCCCTGAAATATTGCTGGACAATACTGACAGGAACCGTACCTCACCTTTTGCCTTCACCGGGAACAGGTTCGAGTTCAGGGCTGTCGGCGGAAGCTGCAATCCTGCCACTCCAATGACAATCCTGAACGCAGCAGTGGCCGGGCAACTTAGGCAGTTCAAAAAGGATGTGGAGAAACTGGTGGATGGAGGAGTAAAGAAAGATGAAGCGATCTTTCAGGTTCTTCGTGAATATATCATCGCATCAAAGGCCATCCGTTTTGAAGGAGATAACTATAGTGATGCCTGGAAAAAAGAGGCAGAGAAGCGGGGACTTACCAATGTAACTGATGTCCCGGAAGCGCTTTCCGCATACCTGACGGAAAAGTCAAGAAAACTTTTCTCTGATCTGGGTATCTTTACTGAGTCTGAACTGGAAGGAAGGGTGGAAGTGATGTTTGAACAATATACCAAGAAAATCCAGATCGAGGCACGGGTGCTGGGTGACCTCTCCCTCAACCACATTGTTCCGACGGCTGTGAAATATCAAAACAGGTTGATGAAGAATGTGCTGGGATTGAAAGAGATTTATGGAGAGGACTACAAGGGCCTGGCAGGGAACAGGATCGAATTGATCAAAGATATCTCTGATCATGTGACTGCAATAAAAACTGGAGTCAATGAAATGGTTGAAGCCAGGAAAGTGGCCAATAAAATGACGGACGAAAAGGCGAAAGCAAGGGCTTATTCCAAAACCATAGCCCCGTTCCTTAGCTCCATTCGTTACCATATTGATAAATTGGAACTTATTGTGGATGACGAGATCTGGCCATTGCCAAAATACAGGGAATTGCTCTTCTCAAGCTAGCGGTATCCGCAAAGTGAATCAAGGCCCTCCGCCAAGCGGGGGGCTTTTTTGATTACCCCGGCTCGAAGCCGGGCCCGTCGGTCTTCCACTGGTACACGCTTTGTGGAATGCCACAAAGGTTTGCCATCCCGTAATTCCAATAGACACATCACTACCGATTTGGGTCTCAAATAATAACCCGGGTGGTTGCGTTTTATAATCATAGAAAAAAAAGGTAATTTTATCCAATTGTAAAAAAGGCATTCAATGAAGCGCAATATCTCGAGACTCATTTCATTGGTCATGATGGCCACCCTGGTATACTCCCTCCCGGTTGATGCACAGAAAAAACAGAAAGATTCAAGGGCGCAGGCTTCCTTTGATGCGGGGGAGTATTTTGAAGCCATCGATCTGTATAAAAATGCTTATAACAAAGTAAATGATAAGGATCAGAAGACCACGATCCTCTTCAGGATCGGTGAATGCTACAGGATCCTTGGAGATGCCAGGTCTGCCGAATTGTGGTATAAAAAAGCTGAAAGGGAAGATTACCAGGACCCCATCATATTTTTGAGGTACGGACAAATGATGCTTATCAATGAAAAATATGATGAGGCCCAGGAGCAATTTAAGAAATACCAGGACCTGGTCCCTGATGATCCACGCGGGGGAATCGGAATCGAATCCTGTGAGGCCGCCATCGTATGGAAGGATAATCCCACGGGGTATATTGTGGAGAATATGCGTTATTTCAACTCGCGGCAGCGTGATTTTAGCCCTGCATACGTAAATGAAAATTTTACTGAAGTCCTCTTCACATCCACCCGTGAGGATGCTTCGGGAAATGAGGTACATGGTGCAACGGGACAGAACTTTGCGGATATTTTCGTCTCAACCATGGACCGGAAGGGAAAATGGAGTGTGCCGGTCCCGGTGGAGAGTCTAAATTCCGAGTTTGAGGATGGTACACCATGCATGTCCTCTGACTTTTCGATCCTCTATTTTACCCGTTGTAAAAAGGGAAAGAACCAGCAATTGGGGTGCCAGATCTATAAAGCAAGTTTATCCGGGGGAGACTGGTCTGAGCCGGAAGTTGCCTTTGAAGCGCTTGGAGATAGCGTTACCACGGCTCACCCTGCAATCTCACCGGATGGCTCCACACTCTATTTTGTATCGGACATGCCCGGTGGACTGGGGGAGAATGATATCTGGAAAGTTACACGCGACGGTGAAAATGGTGACTGGGGTGACCCTGTGAACATGGGCGAAGAGATCAATACGCCCGGAAATGAACTTTACCCCTTTGTCCACAGTGACGGCACGCTCTATTTTTCATCGGATAGCAGGATCGGCCTTGGGGGATTGGACATCTATAAGGCAACCATTGATGAGACCGGCAGCTGGGTGCTTGAAAACATGAAGCCCCCGATCAACTCACCCGAGGATGATTTTGGAATTGTTTTCGAGACCGAGGAAGAAAGGGGATTTTTCAGCTCCTCCAGGAAGGGCAGGGGGAATGACGATATTTTTTCATTTGTGCTGCCTCCACTGGAATTTTCCGTGAACGGTCTCGTGAAGGATGAACGAAATGATCAGATCCTTCCGGGATCAAAGGTCAAGTCAGTGGGCAGCGACGGAATCACTGTGGAGACCACTACCGGAGAAGAGGGCAGTTTCAGATTCATGCTCAAGCCGGGAACTGACTATGTATTTATTGCAAGTCAGCCTGGCTACCTGAATGGCAAAGAGAGGGAATCAACCAGGGGCCTTGATCAAAGCAGGGATTTTGAAGTGACCATTTACCTGGCTTCAGTCACCCAGGTGATCGAACTCCCGAACATTTTTTACGATTTTGCCAAATGGGACCTGAGACCCGAATCCATGGTTTCGCTGGACAACCTGGTTGAAACCCTGGATGATAACCCCAATGTGACCATTGAGCTGATGTCGCATACCGACTCCAGGGGTACGCCGGCGGATAACATTGAACTTTCCCAGAAACGGGCACAGTCAGTGGTGGATTACCTGATCTCGAAAGGAATTGCCCCGGATAGGCTGCAGGCGAGGGGATATGGGGAGTCCCAACCCAAAGTGGTGGATGAAAAGGTGATTGCCCAGTATGATTTTCTGGAGTCCGGTCAGGTGCTGACGGAAAGCTTTATCAATCAACTGGAGAGCCCCGAGTTAAAGGAGAAAGCCCACCAGGTGAACAGGCGGACCGAATTCAGGGTGCTTTCTACAGAGTATATTCCGCAAAACTAACTTCAATGGGCCAGGCTTCCCGGTACCTTCAGCGAGGCGTCTCCTCCGGTAAGGAGGATGTCCACAAGGCCATTAGCCGGGTGGACAAGGGACTGTTCCCGAATGCATTCTGCAAGGTCATCCCGGATATATTAACCGGTGATCCTGACCACTGCCTGGTAATGCACGCCGACGGGGCCGGGACTAAATCTTCCCTCGCATATGTCTATTGGAAGGAAACCGGGGATATCTCCGTTTGGAGAGGAATTGCCCAGGATGCCATCGTGATGAACCTGGACGATCTTTTATGTGTGGGGATAACCGGCGATATACTGCTTTCTTCAACCATCGGACGCAACAAGAACCTGGTCCCGGGTGAGGTGATCTCTGCCCTCATCAGTGGTACGGAGGAGTTGCTGGAGCAACTGCGTAACCTGGGTGTTCCCATATACAGTGCAGGAGGGGAGACAGCTGACGTGGGAGACCTGGTCCGGACCATCATCGTGGATTCGACCGTTGTGGCACGTTCCAGACGCAAGGATATTATTGAGAACCGGCTGGCCCCAGGAAATGTGATCGTTGGACTTTCTTCAACGGGCATGGCCATCTATGAAGGATCCTATAATGGAGGAATGGGAAGCAACGGACTCACCTCTGCCAGGCATGATGTCTTCGGGAGCTATCTTGCAAGGAAATACCCGGAGAGCTTTGATCCGGGCATGGCCGCCACCCTGGCCTATTCGGGAAGTAAGAAACTCACAGATTCAATTGAAGGATTGGGACTTGATGCGGGAAAATTGCTCCTTTCGCCCACCCGAACCTATGCGCCTGTGATCCGCGAAATACTGGGAATGTACCGACCACAAATCAGCGGAATGATCCATTGTTCAGGAGGTGCACAGACTAAAGTGCTCCATTTCGCGGACAAAGTACATATCATCAAGGATGATCTGTTCCCTGTTCCACCGCTCTTCAGAATCATACAGGAGGAATCCGGAACAGACTGGAGAGAGATGTACCAGGTTTTTAATATGGGACACCGTTTCGAAATTTACACCGATCCCAAATCAGCAGGAGGTATCATAGAAATGGCTGGAAAATTTGGGATCGAAGCGAAAATTGTGGGAAGGTGTGAGCCCTCGGATCATAAGAAGCTTACAATTAAAGGGGAACAGGGAGTTTATGAATATTAAGGATAATATGGGATCATGGGAGAGAATATGATTTTGGTGAGGTTGGAAGGGGTGAATGCCAGGTTTGAGGAGGTTGGGCAGCTAATCACCGATCCGTCGGTGATCACCGACATGAAACGCTATGTCAGGTTGAACCGGGAATACAAACAACTGGAACCGGTCATCACGGCATTCAATGCATATAAGAACCTGTTGAGCAACATTCAGAGTGCAAAGGGGATTATTTCAGGGGAGAAGGATGAGGAACTGAGGGAAATGGCCAAGGAGGAACTGGAAATCTACAATGAACAACTTGCTGCATTGGATGACGATATTAAGCTTCTTCTGCTGCCCCAGGATCCTGAAGATGACAAGAATGCCATTGTGGAGATCAGGGCTGGTACAGGTGGGGATGAAGCCAGTATCTTTGCCGGCGACCTCTTCAGAATGTATAGCAAATTCTTTGAAACCAAAGGATGGAAAGCTTCGACCACAAGTTTCACAGAAGGGACAGTGGGGGGATATAAGGAGATTATCATCGATGTGAACGGGGAAGGAGTCTATGGCATCATGAAGTATGAATCCGGTGTACACCGGGTGCAGCGGGTCCCACAGACAGAGACCCAGGGACGGGTCCACACCTCCGCAGCAACAGTGGCGGTATTGCCGGAAGCTGAGGATTTTGAGGTTGAGGTTAAACAATCGGATATTCGGAAGGACACCTACTGTTCTTCGGGTCCGGGTGGCCAGTCTGTAAATACAACTTATTCGGCCATACGCCTGACCCATATCCCATCCGGGATCGTGGTCACCTGCCAGGATGAAAAGTCCCAGTTGAAGAATCTGGATAAGGCCATGAAAGAGTTGAGAGCCAGGTTATATAACCTTGAATATCAGAAACGGATGGATAGCATCTCTTCCAAGAGGAAGACCATGGTTTCCTCCGGCGATCGCTCGGCCAAGATCCGAACCTACAACTATCCGCAGGGGAGGGTCACTGATCACAGGATCAACCTGACATTGTACAACCTTCATTCGATCATAAACGGGGATCTGCAGGAAATCATTGATAAACTCCAGATGGCTGAGAATGCCGAACGGTTGAAGGAGAGTGGAATGGAGTAATTTTTGTGTAGAGTAATCTTTTACCCAATGAACGCCGAAGAACTATTCAGGAACATACAGCGCAAGAAGAGTTATCTGTGTGTGGGACTTGATACCGATTATCAAAAGATCCCTAAAATCCTGCTAGATCATGAATACCCTATTTTTGAATTCAATAGGCATATCATTGATGCCACGGAGGACCTGGCAGTGGCTTACAAGCCCAACCTCGCCTTCTATGAGAGCATGGGGGCTGCAGGCTATATGAGCCTTGAACTGACAATCACATACCTCAGAAAGCATTATCCCGATATATTTATCATTGCAGATGCAAAAAGGGGAGATATTGGCAATACTTCCCGCATGTACGCCAGTGCCTATTTCAAAACCCTTGATTGCGACGCAATCACCCTCTCACCCTATATGGGTTATGACAGCATTTCGCCTTTCCTGGAGGTGGAAGGGAAGTGGGCCATACTGCTGGCCCTCACATCCAACGAGGGTTCAAAGGATTTTCAGCAGGCAGCTCTAAAAGGAGACAAATTACTGTTTGAGCATGTAATAAAGACCAGTACCAGCTGGGGAACCGTCAATAATACAATGTACGTGGTGGGAGCGACCAAAGCAGAGGAATTGGCTCATATCCGCACAATCATTCCGGAGCATTTCCTGCTGGTGCCTGGCGTGGGGAGCCAGGGAGGAAGCCTCAGCGATGTGGCGGAGCATGGGATGAACGACCGGTGCGGATTACTGGTAAATGCCAGCAGATCAATTCTCTATGCCGATGGTACCAATAAATTTGAACAGGCAGCCAGGGAAGAGGCAACCAGGTTGCAAAAGCAGATGGAGATCACGCTGAAGAACCGGGAACTGATCTGATTAATTCACAAGTTCCTTCACCTTGGAAGCGGCTTCCTGGAGTGTAATGGCCGAGTGAACTTCGAGCCCGGAACCATCAATGAGGACCTTTGCCTCTTCAGCGTTTGTGCCCTGTAACCTGACGATCACCGGGATGTTGATGTGCCCGATGGTCCTGTAAGCCTCCACCACTCCTTCAGCCACCCTGTCGCAACGCACGATTCCGCCGAAAATATTGATGAGAATGGCTTTTACACTGGGATCTTTCAGGATAATCCTGAAACCGGCTTCCACGGTCTGAGCATTAGCAGTTCCACCCACATCCAGGAAATTGGCTGGTTCTCCACCTGAAAGCTTAATTATATCCATTGTGGCCATTGCCAGTCCTGCGCCGTTCACCATGCATCCCACGTTGCCATCCAGTTTGATAAAATTGAGGTTAAATTTGCCCGCTTCAACTTCAGCAGGATCCTCCTCATTCAGGTCCCTCATGGCTGCATAATTGGCGTGCCTGTAAAGCGCATTGTCGTCAATATTGACCTTGGCATCAGCCGCGATGATCAGGTTGTCGGAGGTTTTAAATACAGGATTGATCTCAAAAAGGGAGGAGTCGGATTTTTCATATGCCTGGTATAGCGAGGTGGCAAATTTCACCATCTGTTTGAAGGCCTGCCCGGATAATCCAAGGTTGAAGGCGATGCGCCTGGCCTGAAACGGAAGGATCCCGGTGTTGGGGTCGATATCCTCCCTGAAGATCAGGTGCGGGGTCTTTTCGGCTACGGTTTCAATGTCCATTCCACCCTCGGTGGAATACATGATAAGGTTCTTACCTGTTTCACGGTTTAAAAGGATGCTCATGTAAAACTCTTGCGGATCACTCTCGCCCGGATAATAGATTCCCTGCTCTATCAAAATTTTATGAACTCTCTTCCCTTCGGGGCCTGTTTGGTGGGTGACCAGGGTCATTCCCAGGATTTCCTTGGCAAATGTCTTCACCTCATCCAGGGATCTGGCAATTTTAACTCCGCCCCCTTTTCCCCTTCCTCCTGCATGGATCTGGGCCTTCACGGCCCAGGTTCTTGCCCCTGTCTCTGCTTTAATGCGTTGTGCAGCTTCATAAGCTTCTTCAGGGGTATGGGCCACTTCACCGGCAGGAACCGCCACCCCGAATTGTTTCAGGATCTGTTTGCCCTGGAATTCGTGAATATTCATATTATTTTCTGTTTTTGAAATGCTACACCTGAACGGTTTGTCCGGATGCCCACACAAATTTAGCAATATGAAATGATTGTGAAAGGGAAAACCATAGGAACTGAGACAGCGCCGAAGAAAATGTGGAAGTGAGCAGGGGGAAGGGATTAAAAATGGTAATTTCGTTGAAAACAGTGCGCGATGAGGAAATTGTTAAATGAGGAACTGGGTCGGTTGACTTTGGAGAAATATAAAGAATCGGAAAAAATTCCTGTGCTGGCAGTGCTGGATAACATCAGGAGTCAGAACAATATAGGATCGATTTTTCGCACTGCCGATGCTTTTCGCCTGGAAGGGATTTATCTTTGCGGTATCACCGCCACGCCACCACACAGGGAGATCCATAAGACTGCCCTTGGAGCCACCGAGTCGGTCGACTGGACATACTTTAAGACCACAATGGAGGCTGTCAGACAATTAAAGAAGAACGGTTACCAGGTTTTCTCGGTGGAACAGGCCGAGGGGTCCCTGAGTCCCGACCAGATTAAATTTCGTAAGGACCAGAAATATGCCCTGGTCTTTGGCCATGAAGTCCGTGGAGTGGGAGAAGATTTGCTTGAAATGAGTGACGGCTGTATCGAAATACCCCAGTTCGGGACAAAACACTCCCTGAATATTTCGGTGGCAGCTGGAATAGTGATCTGGGAAGTATTCAGGCATTTTTCACTTCAGAACTGACCGTTCCGGCCCCATTGGTCCATAATTCCTTCCGGTTCTGATAACCTGTGGGCCGGGAATTGAAGATGCAAAAAAAAGGCTGTCCCGAAAGGGGCAGCCTTTTTAAATATAATACGTTCTATCTTACTCTACGAGGGCTTTGAATCCTGGCTCATTGAAAAGCTTGGAGAATTCAAGGTCATTCTTGGCGCGGTCCTTCATCCACTGAGGCTCACCACAGGTAGCAATGGCATTCTTCAGGTTGTCAATGGCCACATCCGGCTTGTCCTGGTTTGCTGCAATAATTGCAAGCAGGTAACTGCGGTATGGGGACTGTTCCTGCAGGTTGGCTGCGGTTCTCCAGGCACCCTGGTCATCACCATTCAGGTATTTGGCAAGGGCAGCATTGTATGAAGCCTCACTCCCAAAGTAATTCAGGGCTGATTGATAATCACCGTCGATAATATTCACAATACCCAGGTTGTAATTTACATCAGCTCCTGCTCCCAGGGAAGCTGTAAAGGCCTCTTTGGCAGCTGCAACTTCACCCTTTTTGAGTGCTACGGCGCCCAGGTTGTTGTTAATGATGTCATGATCCTTGATGGCCTTGGCAGCCTTAAAAGCTGCAGCAGCTTCATCAACTTTGCCCATGTTGAAAAGTACGGATCCCATGTTGTTATGGGCACGCAGACAACCGGGGGACACCTGGGTGGCTTTTTTGTAGATTGCAACTTTGGTTGCATCATCGGCCACCAGCGTGGCAGTGTGCAGAAGCTCTTCCAGTACAAGTGTATCGGGATTGCTGGTCCAAAGATCTGTAAGTTCGGTATCGCTCCATCCAATTTTTTCCATGTTCACAGTGAACTTGGACCTCCTGAGCTGAGGAAGGATCTCCTCTGCGATCACTTCAAATGCAGCTGAAAGGTTCCTGATCTCCTGTTCACGGACAACCGGGTCTGAGTGCATGCTGAGAACCCTGAGGATCATCTCCTTATCCTGAATATTTGAAGCTTCCATTGCTTTTTTGAAACCATCCCAGTCTTCAGGGGTGGCAAGCAGGCTCAACAATTCATCTGCAATCTGGACTTTAGACTTTTTCAATTGACCGCTCAGGTAAGTCTGGGCAGTTTTCTGCCGCTGACCGGCAAGCCTGGTATTCAGATCAAGTTCTCCATCAGGTGATGCGTAAGCTGAGATTTCTAATCCCTTGAGGGCAAGCCTCTCGTTCTCATTGGTCTGCTTGATGACATCGTTAAGCTTGGAGATCTCATCCTTGCCTGTTTCGCTCTTGCGTACATCAGCCCTGTTGATTACGTACTTGATATCGGCCACATAGGCTTCGGGAACAATTTGCTGATAGTGGTCTGCAAAAGTCAGCACCCTTGGATCTTTTGAAACCATTTGTGGAGTGGCAATGATACCGTCAGCAAGTTTCACATCTCCCAGATCAGCTGTTTTATCTTTAATTGCAGCGGTAACAGAGAAGTAGAGTTCTGACCTCAACATAACATCTTCATATCCGAAGGTGTTGGATGTGCTGGCTTTGCCGCCATTGTCAAAACTGATTGGTTTATTGTTCTCGGTAACATCCTGCCCCTGAAGAACGAGAGATTTAAGTTCCTTTTCTCCTCCTTCATACTTAAGAACCGGTGTGAGCGTAACAACAGCTTTCTTGTTGAAATACTTGGCCGGATAGTTAACGTCGACAGTTACATCCACTTCCCCGCCATGCATTTCGAGTACTTCAGGTGTTACTTTGTAGCTCACCTGGTCAGCTTCTTTGACCATCTTATTGAGGCCACCGCAACTGGACAGTACTGCTGCTGCGAGAATAAAAATCGCAAGGTTTTTGAGGTTTTTCATAACAATCTGGATATTTGTTTAATATTTAGTGATTTCAGTGGTTAATTCAATTCTAATGCAAACTTAATAATGTTTTTGAAAAAAATAAAGAATTATGGGCGTAATGCCTATAATTGTTACAAAATTAGCATGTTCATACCTGGCATGTAATCAGTCTCAAAGATACGTTTTTTAATTATTTGATAATCTGATTTATTATTCACAAAATCAACGGTGCTCGTATCCACCACCAGAATCCTCAATTCGGTCTGCGATCGGAAGAAACCAAAATACCCATCCTGGATTTCTTTCAGGTATTCTGGCTGGATTTTTTGCTCGTAGGACCGGCCCCTTTTCCTGATGTTTTTCAGCAGCTTTTCCACTGGAAGATGAAGGTATATGTAAAGATCCGGTTTGGGAACCTGGAGATTAATAATGTTGAACAGCCTCTCAAACAGCTTCATTTCATCTTTTTTCAGGTTGTATTTACTAAAAATAAATGATTTTGAAAGATAGTAGTCACTGACTACCATTTGTCCGAACAGGTCGGGGTGTCCCAATTCGGTCTTGATTTGCTGGTATCGCTCGGCCAGGAATGAAAGCTCCAGTTGAAATGCATACCTTTCCGGGTCCTCATAGAACCGGGCCAGGAAAGGATTGTCGCTGAACTGCTCAAGGATCAGGCGGCTGCCTGTCTCTTCAGCCAGCATGGTGGCGAAGCTTGTTTTGCCCGCACCGATGTTTCCTTCAATAACTAAATAGTTGTACTTCAAATGATTACAAATATCCCAATGAAACCATCTAAAATAACAAAACTTGGTGGGAAAGGGTAATCGCCAACCAATATTTTAATTAATTTTTTCGCATAAAAAAAACCCCGTTCGGATTGAACGGGGTTGGAAACGAACAATTAGTCGTTCTTTTTTTCAGGTTTCGGCAGGAGCGCTTTCCTGGAAAGCTTCAGTTTTCCATTTTTTTCGTCAACGGCCAGGAGTTTAACCTCAATCACATCACCCTCTTTCAGCACTTCTTCCACCTTCTCGAGCCTTCTCCACTCAATCTCTGAGATGTGAAGGAGTCCATCCTTGCCGGGAAGGATCTCAACAAACGCTCCATAGGGAGTGATTGTTTTCACCTTTCCTTTATAAATCTCACCTGGTTCAGGTATGGCCACGATCCCTTTGATCCAGTCCATTGCTGCGTCGATGGATGCCTTGTCAATTGCAAAGACATCCACCTTGCCCACGTTGCCAACCTCCTCAATGGTTATTGTACTGTTGGTCTCCGCCTGGATCTCCTGGATCACCTTACCACCCGGGCCAATGACCGCACCGATCATGTCTTTGGGGATCTCGATTCTTTCGATCCTCGGGGTGTGAGGTTTGAAATCTGCATTTGGTTTGGAAAGGGTCTTGTTCATCTCATCCAGGATGTGCAACCTGCCTTTTCGGGCCTGCTCCAACGCCTGGCTAAGAATTTCATAGGAGAGCCCCTCCACCTTGATGTCCATTTGTGTGGCAGTGATGCCGTCACGTGTCCCTGTGACTTTGAAGTCCATATCGCCCAGGTGATCTTCATCTCCCAGTATATCTGAAAGGACCGCATATTTATCGGATCCCTTATCGGTGATCAGTCCCATGGCAATGCCGGAGACCGGTTTCTTGATCTGTACACCTGCATCCATCAGTGCCAGGGTACCGGCACACACAGTAGCCATTGAGGAAGAACCATTCGATTCAAGGATGTCAGAAACGATCCTGACGGCATAGGGAAGCTCATCCGATGGCGGAAGCATTCTTTTCAATGCCCTGTGCGCCAGGTTTCCATGTCCAACTTCCCTGCGGCTGGTCCCCCTGGATGGTCTTGCGTCACCAGTGGAAAAAGGTGGAAAATTATAGTGAAGCACAAACTTTTCGGTTCCCTTTTTCAGGACATCATCAATCATCTTCATGTCCATTTTGGTACCCAGTGTGACAGTGGTAATGGATTGTGTTTCTCCCCTTGTGAATACAGACGATCCATGAGCGGAGGGCAGGTAATCCACTTCGGACCAGATGCCCCGGATCTCATCGGTCTTTCTTCCATCAAGCCTAAGGGCTTCGTCCAGGATCACCCGGCGGACCGCCTCCTTCTCCACATCGTGGTAATATTTGCTAACCAGCATATCATTCACTTCACCACCTTCGCCGGCCTCTTCGGTAAGTTTTGCAAGAAAATCCTCCTTTACCTTGGCAAATGCCTCACTTCTTGCGTGTTTGTCGGCATTGGACGACTTGGCAATGTGAAAGGCAGCTTCGTAAGTTTCATCCCAAACCCGTTTTGAGAGTGCTTCATCCTTAATTTCATGGCTATACTCGCGCTTTTGCTCTTTTCCAACTTTTTTTGACAGGGCAAGCTGCGCCTTGCACATGGGTTTGATGGCATCATGGGCGAATTTGATGGCTTCCAGCATGTCTGCTTCTGAAACCTCGTTCATCTCTCCCTCTACCATCAGGATGTTGTCCATTGTGGCACCCACCACAATCTCGATATCTGCTTCCTCGATCTGGCTAAATGTAGGATTCACTACCAGTTCTCCGTTCACCCTTGCCACGCGTACTTCTGAAATGGGGCCATGGAAAGGCACATCGGAAACCGCCAGTGCAGCAGATGCCGCCAATCCTGCAAGTGCATCCGGCGGGGTATCGTTTTCAGCTGACATCAGGGTCACATTGACGAATGTCTCAGCATGGAAATCGTCGGGGAACAGGGGGCGAAGCGCCCGGTCCACAAGCCTGGCAACCAATATCTCATAATCCGATGGCCTGGCCTCACGTTTAAGAAATCCCCCCGGGAACTTTCCCAATGAGGCGTATTTCTCTTTATAATCAACAGAGAGTGGCATGAAATCCACGTCCTCTTTGGCTTCTTTTGCGCTTACCACGGTGGCCAGCATCATGGTCTTGCCCATTCTGACCATTACGGCTCCATCTGCCTGCTTTGCAAGGACACCTGTTTCTAAAATGATTGAACGACCATCACCAAGGTCTATACTCTCTTTAATAACTTCTGGTTTCGACATAATAATTGATTAAACGGTATGAGTAAGAAAAAAAGGCAATCGAATAATTGCCTTTTTTCCATTGAAAGATACTTATTTTCTGATTTTCAGGGATTTGATAATTGCGCGATACCTCTCAATATCCTTTTCCTTGAGATAATCCAGCAATTTTCTCCGCTTACCTACAAGTTTGAGGAGAGCCCTTTGGGTACTGTAGTCTTTTTTGTTGGTCAGCAGGTGCTGCGTAAGGTGATTGATCCTCGTGGTAAAGATTGCGATCTGGCCTTCGGCTGAACCTGTATCAGCCTCGGATTTGCCATACTTCTTGAAGATGTCCTTCTTCTTCTCCGTTGTTAAATACATCCTGTTTTTCTGCTTTATGGTACCTGTTTCAAAAATTGAGTTGCAAAGGTATTTATTTTTTTTGATTTAACAACCGGGATTCATAAGATTTTCAGCTCTGACTATCTGCAGGGAATCAAACAATTAGCTCCGTTGCTGACCATCCCTTCATGGATTGGAACCCTCATGTGTGATGGTTGTGATCAGTTGCTTAAGTTGCGATTTGGTTCCCAGGGCAAAGAGCTTGTCGGCAGTGGAAAGGATCGTATTCGGGGGTGGATTGATCATGTATGATTTATCTTTCCTTTTCAATCCAATAATATTTGCCCCCGAGGTGTTCCGGATGTCCAGTTCAAGAATAGATTTGCCTGAAAACCTGGAAGCGAGGTGCTCACATGAGATCTCTTCCAGCACCACGCTGTCCATACTCTGAAGCAGCATGATTTCGATGAATTCCACAATATCGGGTTGGGCAACCAGTTTTGCCATTCTCTGTCCTCCGATCTTATCTGGCATGATCACATTTGTGGCCCCGGCTCTTTTTAATTTTACATCAGAATTATCCACCGATGCGCGGGAAATTATTTTTATGGTCGGATTGAGCTCTTTTGCTGAAAGGACCACAAAGAGGTTGTCGGCATCCATGGGCAGT
Source organism: Bacteroidota bacterium (assembly GCA_024640885.1). GTDB lineage: Bacteria > Bacteroidota > Bacteroidia > Bacteroidales. The sequence continues at coordinate 18,061 of JAHEEC010000042.1, forward strand.
GTGGTGATCATTGCTTTTGCGGATCCGATATTGGCACTTTTCAAAACCTCTTCATCCGAAGCATCCCCTTCCACATAGAGCATTCCGGGTGTCTCTCTCAATGACTGGATAATCTCTGGATTTTCTTCAATGACCACGATTGGGACATCATGCTGGATGAGTTCAATGGCGGCTTGTTTCCCGTTCCGGCCATAACCGCAGATGACCACATGGTCCGAAATTCTATCGATCGTTCTTTTCACTTTGTTGTCTTTAAATGTATTTCTGAAAACGCCCTCCACGACATACCGTGTAAAGGTGGTAACGGCATAGGCAAAAATTCCGAAAGAGAAAATGACAAGGGCCGATGTGAACCACATTCCCCTGTTGTCCAGCGGATGTACCTCCTCAAAACCCACGGTGGCAATGGTGATGATGGTCTGGTAAATGGCTTCCAGCGGGGTAAACCCAAGCAAACTATAACCAACGGTTCCAATCACAAACACCATGAGAAGCAACCCCATCACAAAATATGCATGCTTCAGACTATTGTTCTTCATGGAATCCAGATTCAATAATGTAGGCTCCTATCTGGCAATCGAGACACCTTTTCTGTTTGCAATATCCATTGTATAGCTGGATCAGGGCCTGGCTCTCAAAAGCATTGACGGGCCGAATGCCAAAATTAATCCAATTTTTGAGGATTTGGTTGGTTTCTGCCTCCAGTTCGAAAAGAATTTTCCTGGCATGATGTACCCTTCCGGACCTCCCTGGTCCCTTGCCCGATGCATGGAGAAAGGGGACGATCACATTGATGATCATGGTCAGGATGGATTGGTGCCCCATGAACTTTTCAGAGTAGGGGGAACACTTTCCAAACACATAATGGGTATCCCAGTATTCGCTGGTGCGGACCCTCAGGAATTGTTCTATCTCAGAGATCGTTGTAAAGGAAAGGAGCGAGTCAGCCAGTGGAAAGTGGTGATGAATCAGCGAGGCAAATTGTGATATCCTGATGGTGGGAAAGGATACCGGTCGCAACCTTAAAAATTTCCAGAGGTGGCGCTCCAGAGATTTTCCCTTGAGGGAGGCTCTCCGCTCCCTGTAAAGTTCCATTAATCCTGAGGAATAGGGTCCCTGGATCATTCCGGCATGCAGGAATCCTGACTGTCCATACAAAATGGCTTCCAGAACAGGTATGTTGTCCCTGTGTTCGGCCAACAGTTGCATTGGTGCCAGTGAAGATAACAATTCAAAGGGCAGGGTATTGATGGGAAGTCCGAAACCGTGTGCCATGGCCAGGTAAAATGATTCCTCCTGGCGCATGCCATGCTGCTCCATGAGCGTGGCGATCCGGCCGGATTTTAACATTAAACGTTCTCGCTGGAGCTGCCGGAACCATCCCTGGACCAGGGGGGCGGGAATTTTTGCGAAATCCAGGTTGCAGGGAAGCCAGTTTTGAGCCGATTGCAGGGATTCATACCTTGAAATGGTCCCTTCATGGAAGTCGAGGGCCAGGGTCTGGATCGGCCGGCCCTTGCTGTTCAGGGTATCGCAATCCATGCTCCCGACCACATGGAGGATCACATTGTCATAGGCCGGGTCCAGATGATGCCCGTGTTTGATCCAGTCGGAAGCAAGCATGTGAACCTCCACATTTCCCGCCCACTCCAATGGTCCCATCCTGATGCGGGCGTTAAAAAAATCCGGGCCTGCATGAAAGTTCTGTTCACCGGGTTCAAGGACCTCAATGGTTTCACCCCTGGAGGTTTTCAGATGGCCTGACCTGAAAAGCCCCAGTTTCCAAATGAACTGGAGAAAATCCTCTTTGAACACAATTGTATATGTGATGGCGCATCATTTTTCGACCCCATTTTTAATACATTTATACCCGAAGAAACCCGATAACTCTGGTAACGATGAAATACACCTCCATATATTCAGCCTATGTCCTGTTTATACTCCTCAGTGGATGCAGCCATGAGGCAAGCATAAATCACCAGGAGCAGTTGCTTCAGGCCACCCTTTGGTATCAGCAATCGGCGGAACTGCAGGCGATCTTCTGGCAAACCTATCAGCTGGCTGAAAGAGAGCTTGGGTCCAGGATGGGTAAGGAGTTTGATAAACCACCTGCCGTAGTACTGGACATCGATGAGACGGTACTGGATAACAGCCCGCACACCGCCCGCCAGATCCTCGATGACCGGGGATTCGACAATGACATGTGGGATGAGTGGTGTTTGCTGGGAGCTGCCAGGCCATTACCAGGGGCGCTTGATTTTACAAATTATGCCAGTGACCTTGGGGCAGAGGTTTTTTATATTTCAAACCGGGGGATCCATCTGCTGGATGCCACCCTGGAAAATTTACGTGAAGCGGGGTTCCCAGATGCCGACAGTGCTCATGTACTCTTAATGACAGGGGATTCAGGTAAGGGAACAAGGCGCGGCATGGTAGGGGAGACCCATCAAATCCTGATGCTGGTGGGTGACAACCTTGGGGATTTCTCGGAGATTTTTGATGAAAGAAGCAACGGTGCGGACAGGCAAGCGGTGGAGGAGTACCGCGATTCATTCGGCTCAGCGTTTATCATACTTCCCAATCCCATGTACGGAGCCTGGGAAAAACCATTCAGGGGGGAGAGCCCCCGGGAGACCTTCCTAAATAAAAAGGAGGCTCTGGAACCTTATACCACTCAGAAGGAGTAAGCCAACCCGGCGGTGATCTCAACGGTCCTGACCGGAAAATTGGTTGAGATTGGGGGAACTTCTTCAGCCACGTCCTTAAACAGGTCAAATGTATACTCGAATTTGGCGCGGCTCTGAAAGAAATCTGCAGCCAGTTTCAGGGCAATATTGGAATTCAGTTCATACCTGAAACCCCCTCCGGCAGTGAATCCAAAGGCGAGCCGGCTGCGGCTGGCGGTTGAAAAGATCTCTGTCTGATCAAAGTTTATTCTTAACTCCTGATCGGGCATCCTCAGGATGGTGGCCCCCACCAGTCCCCTGAAGTCGAAGTAGAGTCTCTGGGATGCACGGATTGAAAAATGGGGCCCCACGAACAGGTTGATGTAATTCCAGAACCCGGAGCCATATGTAACGTCGGCATAATCGGGGATATCGATAATGGATGAAGCATTGTCAACAATGTAGTTGCTGAGGTCTGTCAGAAATGAGTCCCTGACTGCATAGTTTGAACCGAATCCGAAAGATCCGCCGATCCCGAAATAGGAAACCGGGAAATATGCTGCATCAAACTTGATGGCGCCACCGGTTCTCGCATAGCCATTGGACGCGAGATCTCCGGTTGATGCATAATCACCCAGGGGCAGCACAGCTCCGAACGATATACTTGCAAAATTTTGCTGAGCCAGCAATGGCAGATTGGCCAGTCCCGTCAGCAAAAGAAGGATCCATGTAGCTTTTTTCATTCCAACTGGTATTTTCAATGTTAGTTCTTTCTTCACAGGTTTTGAATTCACACGAGATCAAATTTAGACAATTTTCACATCTTTCTTTTAAAGGGCATGGTCATGCACCTGACTCCTCCTCCCCCGCGGGAGAGTTCAGCTCCGTCAATGGTAAGGACATATTTATCAAACCCTGAAATATCCGTGGTTCCATCAATTGCCTTTTTCCCATTAATGATCTCGTATCCTGATTTATGCAAGTTTTCCAGGGTGTGGCTGTTCCGGTTGTAGCCGATCAGTTTCCCCGGACCTATGGCAAAGAAATTAGCGCCGCTGTGCCATTGCTCCCGCTCCTGGGTCATGGTATCCTTTTCTCCCCCGCAATAGGAAGGTTTCAGGTCCATGCCCAGCGACTTGAGTGCCTGGACCAGGTTCTCCACATGATCAATGGAGACCACTTTTCCATTGTCGGTATCGATGCGTATGGTCTGGTATTTATTTGATTTCAGGATCAGTGGTTCATATACCATGCAGGAATCCCAGTCAAGCAGCGTAAATACCATATCCAGGTGGATGAACGACTCGGGGGAGGAAGGCAGTTCCTGGACCAGGATGTGATGCTTCTCTTTTCGCTCTGAAAGCATTCGAATTAGAAAATCGATTCCCCTGGAGTTGGTCCGGTTACCCAGGCCCACAAGGGTGATATTCTCAGCTGCAATGAGCAGGTCACCTCCCTCCAGGGAGAGCTGATTGCTGCCCGGGGTTTCTTCGGAGGGGCTCAGGGTCTGCACCCTGAACCGGGGATGGTAATCAAAAACGGATTGCATGATCAATGCTTCCCTGTCCCTTACCCGGCTGGCCATGCGGGAGATCAGGACCCGGTCCCCGATGGCCGCAGATGCATCGCGGGTGAAAAAGAAATTATGGAGGGGTCTCAGGGAAAAGTGATCGTTGCTCAGGTAACCGGTAAGCGTGTTCCGCTCCAGGGGCACACCCTGAATGAGGCTTTCGGCAAGTTGCTTTTCATCAAGATCCAGGAGCCGGTCGATGAGCTGTGGAGATCCTTCGTTATAACAGGCTTTCTTGACAATCTTTTCCCTTATTTCAGTGGATCTCAGGATATCCTTGAGCAGATCTGTCACATAGAGCGTAGGAACCAGTTTGTTCAGTAGAGATTCCAGCTGGTTGTATTCACGCCGGGCAACCGAAAGGTTTAGAATATCGCTGTAAAGTGCCCGTTCGGCATTTTCGGGGGTCATGTTCTCTACCTCCGGACCGGGTGGATGCAAGATGACCCCTTCCAGACTCCCAATCTCCGAATTTACCTGTATGACCGACATGGAACAAAGGTAATAGAATTATACACGATCTATTCTGAAAATCTGTTGCGTATGTGGGTGTCGTCGCAAAAGGGTTTGTTGGCCGAACCTCCGCACCTGCAGAGGTAAATGATCTCGTCTGTTTCAATGATTTTCCCCTTGGAATTGACCACGCGAAAATTCCCGGAGACCTCCAGCGGACCATTAGGGATGACCTTAAACAGGGCGTTGCTGTCATCATTCTCCATCAATCCTGCTCTTTAAATCCTACTTTGCGATGGTGTCCGTCACAATAGGGCATGCTCCTTGATTGGCCACACCTGCAAAAGGAGGTCATCCGGGTGGGTCTCAGTTCTTCATTGTTTGCACCGATGATTTTAAAAGTGCCTTCAACCACAAGGGGGCCGTCCGGCATGATCCTGATGCTGGTGGGTTTGACCCGTTCAGGTCTGTCAACGGTCTTTGTAAGCGTTGCCTCACTCTGCGCCACGGTGATCGTCTCAGGATTCACTTCCTCCCTGGGATAGTGCTTCTGAGCAGCCAGTTCATCAGGGGTAAGGTCCGAATTATTTTTCCAGTAAATAGCCTGTGTGGGGCATTTATTTACAACCTCTGTGATCCGGCGCGTTGTGGACCCTTCCATATTCACCCAGGGTCTCCTCCCGGGATTGAATACTTCAATAAGCTCCCTGAAACAGGTGGTAGCGTGGATGCACTTGGATGGAACCCAAAATACGGTGATTTCGCCATTTGTATACTGTCTGTTCCTTGGATCGGTCATTCAATCATCAATTATATCCATTTAGCATTAAAAAACAATCTGGGTGATCGAATGTTCACACCATCCATTGCAGGACTCAATGCAAAGGCCGGGAAAACGATAGGTTTTGAAGTTTCCTGGTGGAAAGAACGGCATAAAGATGCGCGTTGTATTATATAAATCCAGCCTCAATGCCCCGCACGATGTCTTCAATGACCTTGTCCTGGTCCTCGGGATCATATTCAGATTTCAGGTTGTTCCCGAATATCCTGGCAATGCCCTGCCAGAAGAAGGCAGTGATGCCCCCTCTCAGGTCTTTGATCACCTGGTACGAGGTCCGTCCGGTTTCCCTGTCGATCAGTTTTACCAGTATAATACCCTGTGTTACGGTGAGGCGCCTGACCTCTTTTTCAAACTGCTCCATGATCTCCTTCTCGGCCTGTTCCACATATTCCTTCTTCTCCTTTTCATTCTTCATGGTGGCCAGCTGGTGGTCCAGCTCAAGCAACCTGTCCCCGGCAATCTTTGCATAGGGATAGGCTTTCTTTACATTGAGGATCAACCTCCTGTACTTTCGCTTCAGATAGAGGTATTCATAATCCGACCGCTGATAGACCCTGATCTCTGGTAATTCCATGAGCAGGACCGTGTCATTGCCCTCAATCCTTCCCCTGGCCACCCCGGAATTATCTTTCTCAGGATCCTGTGCCGCCAGGTAGGGAATGGCTAAAAGGAGCAATCCGCTCAGGCCAATATATCTCAGCATCATTCTCACCACGCAAAATTATCAAATTCTTGATCAGACCCATTTAAAGCCAATCAAATCCAGTACCAAAAATGGAAATTGCAACTGATAATTTAACGCGGGAACTCCTTATTTGTTTCACAGGTCCCCTGGTCCCATGATCCTGGTTGAACTAGGCCATTAATTTGATCATGGCTTCCACCAAATTGTCTGCTCCTGCTGCGATCTGGTCGATGGTGGCATCAAGCATATAGCAGGGGGTGGTGACAAGCCTTTGGGTTTTATCCACAACCACCTCTCCGTGGGTGGTGGAGACATGGGTGGCGCCAAGGGATTCAATGGCATCAATAGTGCTGTCATCATCCCCGATGGTGAGCTTCACCTCCCCCAGCACCCTGGCCAGGATCACGGGTGAGATACAGAGAGCACCCACAGGCTTTTTTAATGCGACCATTCCCCTGATTGCGTCTTCCACCTCCGGAAGAACCGATGAATCTGCCCCTTCAAAGGCCCAGGTGGAAAGATTCTTGGCAGCGCCAAACCCACCTGGGAAAAGCAATCCGTCGAATTCCCCCGGGTTGAATTGCTTCAGGTCGCGGATTTTGCCACGGGCAATGCGAGCCGATTCGACCAGCACATTCCTGGTTTCATCCATCTCTTCGCCGGTGAGGTGGTTGACCACGTGATGCTGATTCAAATCGGGTGCGAAAATCTCATAGCTGCAATCCATTTTGGCAATGGAGAGCAAGCTGAGGGTTGCTTCGTGAATTTCGGCGCCATCAAATACGCCACAACCGGATAAGACAACTGCAAACTTTTTCATCCCTTTCGAGTTTTGCTTGATTTAATACATTTGTGAAAGCTAATTTATGGAAATCCGGCGGCTTTGAAAATGGAAAACCAATACTATAGAACATTTATTGGACTGCCGTTGAAGGCCGGGACGGCTGTTTTGAATGCCCGGGGGGAGCTGATGGATTCCCTTGCCAGGGAGAGGATCAGCTGGGTGGATCCCATGCTCTATCACATCACCCTCAGGTTCTTAGGGGATACCCCCTTGCCTGTTGTCGGGGATATTGGCAGGGCTCTCCAGGAGTCCCTGGAACTTCCAGGGAGATGGGGCGTTCGCATGTCCGGGGCCGGAAGTTTTGGCCCCCGGAAAAACCCCAGGGTAATCTGGGTCGGGTTTGAAGATTCAACCATGTTTGATTTATTAAAGGGGAAGCTGGACCGTGTGCTCCAGGCATGTGGAATCCCGCCTGTGGAACAGCCTTTCAGACCGCATCTCACCCTTGGAAGGATCAGGAGCCTGAAGGATCTTGAAGGATTTTACAGCTCCATCGGGGAGATACAGGAGAAGTTTAACCAGCTGGTGAAGTTCGAGAGGTTGGTTTTCTTCAGGAGCGAACCCGGCCAGGCGGGGCCCAGGTATACCTCACTCCTTGAGATGGAATTCAGGGATTCATAAGAGAAATCTCAGGATCCTCCCCTATGGATGTCGATCAGGAGGTCATCCTTCATGACTGAATCGTTCTTTTTTACCGCAATCACTTTGACAATCCCTGAAACGTGACTGGAGATCTCGTTCTGCATCTTCATGGCCTCAAGGATGATAATGGGTTCACCCACCTTCACCTCTGATCCCTCTTCCACGAGGATCTCGATGATCTTTCCGGGCATGGGTGCTTCGATGGCCACCGAAGAGGAAGATTCGCCTTGCTGTTCAAGAAACCTTCTCCTCTTCAGTGAAATGGGAGTTTCCACGGTGAAGGAGTGCCATACGCCGTTGATCATGACCGTATAGCGGTTCTGGTTCTTTTCAATCACATCGAGCATGTATTTTTTATTTTTCCACACGATGTAGGAAAATCCGTCCGGATCCTCCCGCAGCTTCACCTCCACCTGTTTTCCCTGGTACTTTATCTTCTTCTCAAGGGGTTTTTTGAATTCAAAGGCCTTATTGGCAGTGCTCAGGGCAATAAGTTTATCGGATTGCTTTTTCTTTGTTTCGCGGTTCATTGCTGATTCCAGATTTAGCGTAAGCGTTTGTTCATCACCCACGGTGCGATCTCCTTGCCTTTTTCCACATAAAGTGGTTTGTCTTCCATCTCATGAATCTCCCGGGCATAATCGTAGGCAGCAAAAAAAGCAGCAAGCATCTCTTCATCGGGTTCCTGGTGGTAATGGATCTTCAGTTCCTTGCTGAGAAAGGACGTATTGAATTTGCCTTTCCTGAAGTTCTGATTCTGGAGCACCGCCCTGCAAAAAGCCAGAGTGGTCTTTGTCCCCTTGATCCAGAACTTTCGAATGGCCAGGCTTGACAGCTCAAGGGCTTTCTCCCTGTCTTCGGCATGGATGATCAGTTTTGCGATCATGGAGTCGAAATAGGGAGTGATCACAGAGCCATCCTTTACCCCTGTATCCACCCTTATTTGCTCACTTTCGGGCCAGGAGATCTTTTCAATGGTACCCAGGCTGGGGGAGAAGCCTGACTGGACATCCTCGGCATTGATCCGCCACTCGATGGCCCATCCGTTCATTTTGATCTCTTTTTGGGAAAATGGGAGTTTTTCACCCTCCGCGATCCGGATCATCTGCTCAATCAGATCGATCCCCGTGACCATCTCGGTGACCGGGTGTTCCACCTGGATCCTCGTATTCATCTCCATGAAGGAGAAGTTATTCTTGTCATCAAGCAGGAACTCGACGGTGCCGGCAGAGTAGTAATTTACCGATTTGGCAATGCGAATGGCTGCATCACCCATTTTTTTCCGCAGTTTCTCATCAAGCGCAGGAGAGGGCGATTCCTCAAGCAGTTTCTGATGCTTGCGCTGTACCGAGCACTCCCGTTCACCCAGGTGAACCACGTTCCCGTGTTTATCGGCCAGGATCTGGAATTCGATATGCCTGGGTTCACGGACAAATTTTTCGATGAATACATCCGGATTGTTGAATGCCTTCTCCGCCTCCTTGGTGGCCAGGTTGAACATGCGGGCAATATCCTTCTCTTTTTCCACTACCCGCATTCCCCTTCCACCCCCACCGGCAGAAGCTTTAAGGATCACAGGGTAACCTACCTGGTTTGCGACCCTGGCTGCTTCCTCAGGATCCGCCACAGCCCCGGTGCTTCCCCCGAGCAAGGGTACACCACAGCTTTTGGCAAGTTCCTTGGCGATGGTCTTGTTGCCCATACGAAAGATGGCATCATGGGAAGGGCCTATAAATATAATCTTTTCCTCCTCGCATCTCCTGGCAAATTCCGGATTCTCAGCCAGGAAGCCATAACCTGGATGGATGGCATCCACACGGTGTTCCTTGGCATTGTAAATGATCCGTTCAATGTCCAGGAATTCAGGAGTATCGTCATAGCATTCCGAGAAATCGATGACCTCGTCAGCTACCTCCAGGTACCATGCATTGGGCTCCTTGGCGGTTTTGATTACCAGGGTCCTGATTCCCATCTTTTTCGCTGTGCGGATGATCCTGATGGCTATTTCGCCGCGGTTGGCTACGAGTATACTCTTAATCTTCATGGGCGAATATTATAACGGAATATTGCCGTGTTTTCTGGCAGGATTATTGATAAACTTATTTTCAAGGGCTTCAAAAGCCCGGATCAGTTTCAACCGGGTCTGTGCCGGATCGATCACTTCGTCGATGAATCCCCTTTCATCGGCCACGTATGGATTGGCGATCTCCTCGCGATACCTGGCTGCAAGCTCCTTCTTCATGGCTACCGGGTCATCGGAAGCCTCAAGTTCCTTGCGGTAGAGGATGGCCACCGCACCTTCAGGCCCCATGACAGCAATTTCTGCAGTAGGCCAGGCGAAATTGAAATCTCCTCCCAGGTTCTTGCTGTTCATCACGCAGTATGCTCCTCCGTAGGATTTCCGCAGGATCACAGTGATCCTGGGAACAGTGGAATCGGCAAAGGCATACAACATTTTGGCGCCATGACGGATGATCCCATTGTGTTCCTGATCGATCCCCGGCAAAAATCCGGGAACATCTTCCAGGATCAGCAATGGTATGTTGAAGGCATCACAGAACCTGATGAAACGGGCCCCTTTGGTGGATGAGTTAATATCAAGCGTACCCGCTAGCACCTTGGGCTGATTGCCCACGATACCGATCACCTTTCCATCAAGCCTGGCAAAACCGATCACCAAGTTCTGGGCGTAATTTTCAGATATTTCGTAAAAGGAGCGTTTATCCACAATCAGGTTGATGACATCCTTTACATCGTAAGGTTTATTGGCATCATCAGGGACAATTTCCCTTAGCTTCTCCTCCACATCCTTGGTTTCGTCTTCGGAGGTCTCCATCTCAGGGGGATTCTCCATGTTATTGGAGGGGAGGTAGGAGAGGAGCTGACGAACCCCCATCAGGGTATTCTCTTCATCCTCGTAAACCATGTGTGCCACCCCGCTCTTCTTGGAGTGCACCCCGGCCCCTCCCAGGTCGTTGAAACTGACATCCTCGTTTAAAACCTCCTTGACCACATTGGGCCCAGTCACAAACATGTAACTGGTCTGGTTGGTCATAAATACAAAATCGGTGATGGAGGGGGAGTAAACCGCACCGCCGGCAGCCGGGCCCATGATGACCGAGACCTGGGGAATCACCCCCGAGGAATGGACATTCCTGTAAAAGATCCCTGCGTATCCTGCCAGGCTGGCCACCCCTTCCTGGATCCTTGCCCCTCCCGAGTCGATTAATCCGATCATGGGAGCACCCATTTTCAGCGCCATGTCCTGGATCTTCATGATCTTGGCCGCATGCACCGATCCCAGTGAACCGCCCATGACAGTGAAATCCTGTGCATAGGCAAAAGCCAGCCGGCCCCTGATCATTCCGTGTCCGATAATCACACCGTCGCCATAGGTCTGTTTCACTGTGCCGAAACCGGTATCTGTTCGATCGGCCGTGACATAGGCATCGATCTCTTCAAATGTATCTTCGTCAAACAGGATTTCGATTCTTTCCCAGGCGGTTAATTTACCCTTTGCGTGTTGTTTTCCCTCAGTTTTGGCATCGTGTTGTCTTTCGTAAACCTTCTGCCTGTCAAGGAATCGGGTAAAGTTTCTTCCTTTCACATCCATACGTAGATCGTATTGCTTAGAATAAGACCCATTAAGGTAAAAAAAGTTTTACAGGTCTCATAATCATGGTGCAAAACTATAAATAAATATCAATTTCCGAATCCAGTAACCCGATTAGTTGGTCCTCCGGCCTGGAGCACCATGGCTCCGAATGCCTCCTAAAACCTTATGAACGAGTATAATACAGAACCTCTAAGGTCAATCAAATAGTTTCCGGTCCCGCCTGGAAGCCTGGTCCACCCAGGGGGTGGGGACGAGGTGCCAGTTTTCAATGATTTCGGGCATGAGGGTGTCCTGCCCCGACATATAATCCATCAGGTAATAACGGAGATCGATCTCGGTGGACCATTTGATCCGTCCGGCAAGTGCTTCCCTTGCTATTCCGGCTCCTTTTGTAAGATGACCGCCCCCCCCATTACCCCTGTAGGAATTGATGGCCACCTGGTAATGGTCCGATTCTGCAAATGGGGTTCCATTGGAAAATCCCTGGATGGTTACCCGGTCTCCTGCCGGACGGCTCACATCCACGGTGTATTCGATACCGGCGGCAGAGGAAAAATTATAGGATGGATTGGTCAGCCGGCCCTGGCCATCGGATCCGAACAGCAGGAGATGGTCACCGGGCCCGCGCATTGTATTGAACCAGATCCCGGCAGCATATTCCAGGAATCCATCTACCTCTCTCCCTGTGAGCTCCATGCGGTAAAGCATATTTTCGAACCGGTAGAGTTTGAACATGTCCGATACCAGCACAGGTCCCTCTTCAAGCCTGGCTGAGATGGAGAGAGGTGCCGTGAAAGAAAGGTCGGCCCCCGAGAGTTCCAATTGCACCCGGTGGATCAGTGAGATCATGGATGAAGGGCCGAAGAGCGCATCCACACCATCCATCTCATCCGCAAGCCAGGTAATGGTATCCTCCAGGTAACTGGTTACCTTCCCATAATCCGGTCCAAACTGGTCCGTAAAAGCCACCGAGGGGGTGTAGGCTGACATGGGGACCATCGCACCCGTGATTCGCTTTCTTCCATCCCTTGAAAAGGAGATGGTGGCTTCACCTGCAAATCGGGCATGGCTCCCAGGATCCATCACAAGCACGCTATCGCCTGAGGGATTTTTAACCCACTGGCTGGATACCCGGTGATCGTGACCTGCAAAAATCAGATCGAATCCGGGAACCCTTTCAGCCACCAGCATTACGGCATTCTCATTCAAATATTCATCCGGATCCCCCCCGTAACTTGCATCGGTTCCCGAATGGAACAGTCCGACCACCAGGTCGGGATGCTCCTTTTCCATGATCCGAGGAACCCATTCTCCGGCTGTCTCCACCATATCGCGGAATTCCATATCCGGCCAGAGGTTCTCTGGCAACCAGTTGGGGATCCCGGGGGTGATTAAACCCAGGACCGCGATGCGTAAACTGCCTGCCCTCAGGATGGTATAAGGCTCGAAATATGGTTCAGCGGTGCCTTTCTTCACTGCATTGGCCGCCAGCCATGGGAAATGGAATTGAGACCGGATCTTATTATATACTGCAGGACCTGCTTCGATGTCATGGTTCCCAACGGTGGATGCGGCATAGCCCATGAAATTCATGACCCGGGCCGACAGGTGGGTCGAAGCTGTGTCGATGAAATTGTAATAGTAAACTGTGGGCTGGCCCTGTAGAAAATCCCCATTATCCAGCAGAAAAAAAGCAGTGTCTTTTGAGGTTTTCCGCAGTTCCACATAATTATATATATGGGCAAGCGAATGATCGGAGGGTTCACGGCCGATGAAGTCATAGGGAAATATCATCCCATGCACATCGGTGGTGACGGCGATCCTGACCACGCTATCTTCTTTCTGGCAGCCGGATAGAAGAAGCGCACCGGTCAGGACTAAAAAGTATTGAATTGGTTTCATGCAGATCCTATTTGATGGCAAGAAAGGATTTTTACCTGAATCGGATAGGAAATGCTTAAAAATTTTGCCGTCCCGCGAAAAAATGACGTGTTGCGGAGCATGTTTTGCAGTTGTGAACAGTGTTGCGGGTATTTTGAACCGTTCTAAGCAGTGAAATGCGGGGTACCCTAAGTGATTGCTGATAAATGGAGTGGATACTGGTTTCCTGGTGTCAAAAAGGCTCGTAGCACTGGGTGCATCGACATATGTCGATAAATAACCCGTAAATATCAAAGGATTCGAGTGGATATCTCTATTGTGAATCTTTGAACAATAGGGTTTGGTGAGATATTTTTACTCAAAATCTTATAAGCTATGAAAAAGAATATTTCTATTATCACTTTGTTAAGCGGATTTGCACTCCTATTTATAGGAGCAATGATCCTTAGTAGTTGCGAAGGCCCCATGGGTCCCGCCGGAACGGACGGAACCGATGGTATCGATGGTGTCGATGGAACCGACGGTGTGGATGGTACAAACGGAGCAGACGGAAACGGTACTTGCATCCAATGCCATGATGCAGACGTTGTATTGCTGGCCAAGGAGCAGCAGGCCGCAAGTTCCCACCACCTGATAGGCGGTAACTACGAGCGCCTCAGCGCTGATTGTGCAATATGCCATACCCACCAGGGTTTCACAGAGGTTGTTGGAACAGATTTAACGGAAGCTTCAGCTGATATAGTTGATCCAGCTCCCATTAACTGCCGCACATGCCACATGATCCATGAGACCTACACAGACGCCGACTGGGCGCTGGTGATCGAAGATCCCGTGGACCTGAAATTCAGTGAGGGAACCGTTGATCTGGGAGGCCCCTCGAACCTTTGTGTTCAGTGCCACCAGTTCAGGGATATTTCTCCCCTTCCTGTGAGTGGAGGTGACTCAGTATCCATCACTTCCAGCCGCTGGGGGCCGCACCACGGGCCTCAGGGTAACAATGTATGGGGTGTTGGTGGTTACCTGATCGCTGGCTCAAAGACTTATCCATCAGCGGGTTCTCATCCTCACTCAGATGTAGGTTGTGTAGGTTGCCATATGGCTCCTGTTCCTTACGGTGGCCGGACTGCAGGTGGTCATACGCTAAATATGAGCTATGAGTATCACGGTAGTACCGAATACAACACCGGTGCATGTGCAGGTTGCCACTCGAGCATCGGGGATGATTTCGACTACAACGGTGTACAGACCGAAGTTGACGACCTGGTCGCCGCACTGGAGGCTATCTTTGTCACCAAAGGGTGGATCGATGCACCCGGTGATCTCTGGAATGCCAGTTCAGGCAGTCCTCTGAAAGTTACAGCAGATGAGGCAGGAGCCATGCTGAACTACAAGATCGTGACCGAGGACCGCAGTGAAGGGATTCACAACCCTGCATACATGGTTGCCTTGCTCACCAACTCTCTTGAATCACTTCAATAGAATACTAAAACTATCAAAAGGAAAGAGGGTGCCGGAAACGACACCCTCTTTTTTTAGTAGTTCCAATTTATCCTTTATCGCTGTTCTTTTTTAATCTTGGATAGTCAATGACCTCGATTGATTTTCCGTCCAGGATGATCATCGCTCCAGAACACAAGGCTGAGCGTTTAGCAACCTCCTTTCGGGATCAAATTCACTGAGCTCTTTTATCAGTTTGTTGAAGATAATGATACCTGTATGCCTTGTCCCAGACAGATGGAAAATGAATAAGTAACTGAGTAAAGTCCCGGGAATCCCTAGCAATAAAGGGGTTGTCCATCCTTGAACAATCCCTTTATATATTTATACTGGTTATATATTATTTAGAAATTCCCGAAAATGGCCCGAATATTGTGATATAATTAACAGAAATAAATAATTTTATGATTCGAACTCACAATTAACCTAAAATTTATAGTCATGTTACTTAAAAGAATTTTACCCATCGCATTTCTGACCCTCTTTGTTAGTGGTGCTTTAATGGCCCAGGATTTCAAGTATATTGGTGCTGACAAATGCAAAATGTGCCACAATAAACCCCCCAAGGGTGAGCAGTACAACAAGTGGCTGGAAGGTCC
>JAHEEC010000247.1 GCA_024640885.1 Bacteroidota bacterium
AGAAGATTGTCATTGTCAATAAGGAGAAGGTCGAGATCTATATAAAGCCTGAGAGGCTATCGGACGCACGCTATGAGGATGTCAGTTCGTCCAAGTCCAATTCCATGCTGGGACAACCCGTCCCCCAATACTATTTCACCATCATCAGTCAGGATGTATTTATGGGACAGCTCAACAATGTGATGAACGAGCTGCCGGCCGAAAATCGTCCCACCTACACCACCCTCACCCGCAGAAACTACATGGGTGAAATCATGTTGTGGGTGATCCCCTTCCTCTTGATTATGGGTATCTGGATCTACATGCTTCGCCGCATGGGAGGTGGAGGTGGTGCCGGGGGAGGCAATATTTTCAGCGTGGGGAAATCAAAAGCCCAGATCTTCGACAAAGAGACAAGTGTAAAAGTGGATTTTCACGACGTGGCTGGTCTGGAAGAAGCCAAGGTGGAGATCCGCGAGATAGTGGACTTCCTTAAAAATCCAAAAAAATACACAGAGCTTGGAGGGAAAATCCCCAAGGGTGCATTGCTCGTGGGACCTCCGGGGACAGGAAAAACTTTACTGGCCAAGGCGGTGGCCGGAGAAGCCAGTGTGCCCTTCTTCTCCATGTCGGGCTCCGATTTTGTGGAGATGTTTGTGGGCGTTGGGGCCTCCCGGGTCAGGGATCTTTTCAAGCAGGCCAAGGAGAAAGCCCCCTGTATTGTATTTATCGATGAGATTGATGCAGTGGGCCGTGCCAGAGGAAGAAATCCGAATTTTGGTTCCAACGACGAACGGGAAAACACCCTGAACCAGCTGCTTACAGAAATGGACGGTTTTGGTAGTAACAGTGGTGTCATCATCCTGGCCGCCACCAACCGTGCCGATGTGCTTGACAAGGCCCTGCTCAGGGCAGGGCGATTCGACCGTCAGATCCATGTGGAGCTGCCCGATCTAAACGAACGAAGAGCCATTTTTGAAGTGCATATGAAACCGATTAAAATAGATAAATCGGTGGATGTGGATTTTCTTGCCAAGCAAACTCCCGGTTTCTCCGGAGCCGATATCGCCAATGTATGTAATGAATCGGCCCTGATCGCAGCGCGAAAGGATAAGAAGACGGTTGAAAAACAGGATTTTCTGGATGCAGTGGACCGGATCATAGGAGGTCTTGAGAAGAAAAACAAAATCATCAAGGAGGAAGAGAAACGAACCATTGCCTGGCACGAGGCTGGACACGCCACCATCAGCTGGCTCCTGGAGCACTCCAATCCGCTGGTAAAAGTGACCATTATCCCCAGGGGAAGGGCCCTGGGCGCTGCCTGGTACCTGCCCGAGGAACGTCAGATCACCACCACCGAACAGATGCTGGATGAGATGTGCGCCACGCTTGGAGGAAGGGCTTCGGAGGATCTTACCTTTGGACGGATCTCCACCGGTGCTCTAAACGACCTGGAGCGTGTTACCAAGCAGGCATTCGCTATGATTTCCTACTTTGGAATGAGTGCCAGGATTGGGAACCTTAGCTATTACGACTCCAGCGGCCAGCAGGAGTACTCCTTTAATAAGCCCTACAGCGAAAGGACCGCTGAGACAATTGATGAGGAGGTTAAGAACCTGATTGATGAGCAGTATGAAAGAGCCAAAGCTGTTCTTAAAAAGAACAAAAAAGGCTTGACTCAGCTTGCCGAAATTTTACTTGAGAAGGAGGTGATCTTCAGTGATGACCTGGAAGTGATCTTCGGGAAACGCCCCTGGAAAAGTCATGAAGCATTTCTGGAGAAGAAGGAAGATCTTCCTGAGAAGAAAGAAGTGAAAGCGAAGAAGAGGACTCAAAAGAAAGACAGCAACGAACCTAAAGAGGCTTAGTGTGGAAGCCAACATGGTTCATATATTTTCCTCTGGTCAGGCCCACAGGGCAGAGATGGTTAAGCATATGCTGACCGATCATAACATTCAGTCCTTCCTGGTTAACAAACAGGATTCCGCATATAAATTTGGAGTAGTCGAGCTCTATGTGAATCGCGATGATGTGATCAGGGCCAAAAAACTGATCCAGGAATTTGAATACAATTGAAAGACTTGCTTAAACGCACCCTGACCGGGATTGCCCTTATCGTTGTGGTTGCTGGCTCCATACTGCTTGGTCCGTCAACCTTCGCCGGATTTATCCTGCTTGTTTATCTCCTCGCAGTTAAGGAACTATTCGAACTCCTTCAGAAAAGAGATCTAAGTGTCCACTGGTTCCGGGCAGTCCCCGGGATCCTGCTTGTACTAATTACGTATATGGTATTTCAGTACGGGCTGAGCCTGTTCTGGTTCCTGCTTCCTCCAGTTCTCTGGCTGATAATTGCTCTCCGAAGTGGAATAAGCCTTTCCGGAACCCTTGCCTTTATCTGGCTGGGCATTCCACTCTCCAGCTTCCTGGCGCTTGGCTGGATGGAAGAGGGAACAGGATTTCATTTCTACCTGCCTCTTTCTATAATTGCACTGGTGTGGATCAATGATACCTTTGCCTATCTTACAGGATCCCTTCTGGGCAAACATAAGCTGACTCCCCTGCTCTCCCCGGGAAAAACCTGGGAGGGCTTTGCAGGGGGAATCCTGGTGAGCCTGCTTGCGGGGTGGATCACCTGGAACCTGACAGGCATGTCCTCCCTCTGGTCCTGGTTTGGAATCGCCCTGCTTGTCAGTGTCCTTGGACTGGCAGGTGATCTGTTTGAATCCGGGCTGAA
>JAHEEC010000043.1 GCA_024640885.1 Bacteroidota bacterium
ATTTCAGGAATTCAATTATTAAAAGTCATCAAGCCGTATATGAAACGTTCAGAAATCAACCGGAAGATCGGAGAGGCAAAAAATTTCTTTGGTGAGATGAAATTTCATCTCCCTCCCTGGGGCAGCTGGGCTCCCGAAGAGTGGCGGCGCCATGGTGAAGATTTGACCGCGATCATTGAGAACGGGCTTGGCTGGGACCTGACAGATTTCGGATCGGGAGCATTTGATCAAACCGGGTTGCTTCTTTTTACCATCAGGAACGGAGGTGCCGCGGGAGATCATAAAACGTATGCTGAGAAGATCATGATCGTGGAGGAGGGGCAGGTAACCCCCATGCATTTCCACTGGTCGAAAATGGAGGATATTATCAACAGGGGCGGAGGGAACCTGATGATCCGGCTCCATCCTTCCAACGCACACGAAGAAATAGCGGATCATGATTTCGGTGTGTCGCTGGATGGCATCCTGAAAAGCTTCAGGTCAGGGGAGGTGGTGCGGCTGGAACCAGGGGAGAGCATCACGCTCTACCCGGGACTTTATCACAGCTTCTGGGGAGAGCCGGACAAGGGGAAGGTCCTGGTCGGGGAGGTGAGCGCGGTCAATGATGACCATTCTGATAACAGGTTCCTGAAGGAGGTGGGAAGGTTCCCCGAGATTGAAGAGGATGAGGCTCCGCTCCACCTGCTGGTGGGCGATTACGCCAGCTTTCTATAGCGGGGCCGGGCAAGATTATCTATAAGATCCGAAGAGAATCAACCGATCCAGGAACCCACATCCAGAAGTTCAAAAAAGAATACGCCCTGGATCACGAACCTCACCAGCCGTGCCAGCGCGTAGATGAGAAAGAGCCTGAAAGGGTATTTAAACATAGTTACGGCTATGACCACAATTGAGAAGGGGGTAAAGGGGAAAAGGGCGGCAATGATGATGAAAGCTCCACCCCATTTTCTCACAAATCCAATGTAGTTTTTCAGTCTTCTTTCCGTATAGGCTTTTACCCTGGGCCACATGGAGATCCAGAGTCCGATCCCGTAGGAGATCACCCCCCCGGCATAGGAGAGGATTCCCAGGAGGGCAAGGTAGGGAAGGGGATTCTCAAATTTCTGGGTCCAGATCACAAAGAGATCCACCGGGACCAATCCCATAAAAGATTCAGATGCGAAGAAGAGCAGGACCACGAAACGGTCCGACAACCTGGTAATGACCGACTTAAATAATCCATCGAAATCAACCAGGTACTTCCCCACCAGGAAAACCAGGAAAACGATCAAGGCATAAACCAGGATGATCCAGAGCACACTCCTCCCCACATACCTGAAAAATCCCTTGGATTTCAGTATATTATACTTATCGTTCAGACTTAATGACAACTTGCGGGGGGATTCTTCCGGAATCTCTTCACTCATCGAGGAGGTCTTGGGGTTAATGCGAAGATATGAAAAGAAATGTCATATGCCATCAATGCCATCCCGTGTCTCTGATAAAGCATTCCCTTATAGATCACAGGGTGTGAGAAATGTTCTCCGCTGCCCCTGGATACTTTAAAGGAGCTGATTTCCTTCAATTTTCCATCCTGGTATTCAATGAGCTTCAGGTCACCTTTCTGGTTGTAGTAATAGAGATGCCCATCGGCCGAGATCACTGCCCCCCAGCCAATTTTCAATGAATCTGTGAGCTGACCGGAAGTGGCATCGATAGCCACCAGTTGTTTTTTCGAATCTGCAGTTCCATAAATGAAATTGCCGGTCTTGACAATTCCTCCCATGAAACTGTCAAAACCCGGGTTTCTCCAGATTTCGGTGATCTCTGACCCGTCTTTGGAGAGTTTAAGCTTCACGCCATCGTTTCCGTCACTGGCGGCATAATAGATGTATCCATCGCTGTAAATGACTGCATTGGGATGGGTGTCCCCATACCCGAACTTCCGCTGGTCAGGTGGAAGGTTATCCTGCAGTTGTGACCATATCATTTCTCCGGATTCCGCATCGAAACCCATGAGGTGATAGGCAGAGAAGGTCACATACAGGGTGCGATGTGGAAGCTCGATGAGGTTTGAGGCATTGTAACCCGATCGTTCAGAGAAACCCGGGTTGCTCCAGATCAAATCCCCCGTATACCTGTCAAGGGCCACAACGTTAAATTCTTTACCCCCCGGTGCCCAGAACACTTTATTCCCGGATACCACGGGGGCCTCCGTATGGCCGTGAAGCGGATACTGGCCTTCAAAGTCAGTTGAAAAATCCTTCGACCACAGTATTTTCCCCGAATCCTTTTCCAGGCAATAGAGGTTTCCCATTCCTGAACCCACATAAATGTGATCACCTACGATGGTGGGCGCTGAACGGGACCCGCGATAACTCTTTACCCACTCCCTCCCAAGGACCTTTTGCCAAATCATCTTCCCTTCCAGGTCCAAACAGTGCAGCACACTCATGCTGTCAATCTCTCCGGTGATGTATAACCGCTCTCCTGCAAACACCGGGGAACCAAAACCGTTCCCGATTCCATCCACCCACCAGATCTCCCTGGGTCCCTCCTCAGGCCACCCTTTTAACAGCTCTTTGTCAGGGTAGATCCCCGAACGCCCCGCTCCCCGCCACTGGTAAATTTCAGGTTCTCCCGGGGAGCATGACCGGAGGAGCAGCAGGGAGAGGAGTAAACAGAGGTTTTTCATGACAGTAATCATAGAATCTAAAGATAACAACCATCTCGTAGTTGCAGATCAACTGCCAGCTAAATTTATGTGCAATGCGGGTGCAAAAGACCTGGACCAGCAACCGGTCCAGGTTCAGGTTCCTCCACGGGTTCAGGCCACGAAGGTAAGTGCCTTTCCCGTTTTACCAGCCCGGCCCGTACGGCCTATGCGATGGATATAGCTGTCGTGGGTCTGGGGTACCTGGTAGTTGATCACATGGGATACATCGGAGATATCCAGACCTCGGGAGGCCACATCTGTGGCTACCAGCACCCGAATGCGTCCCTGTTTGAATGCATTCAGGGCTGACTGCCTGGCGTTCTGACTCTTGTTGCCATGGATCTGGTCGGCCGCGATACCCGCCTTATTTAACTTTACACACAATTTGCTTACCCTGTGTTTGGTCTCCTCGAAGAGCAGCACTTTTTTGAAATCCTCCCGGGATAAAAGTTCCTGCAACACCTTGAATTTATCCTCCCCCGACTTCAGCCGGATGATATCCTGATCAATCAGATCCCCGGTGCCATCGGCAGTGCTTACCTTCACGGTCACAGGATTGTGCAGGATGTCGCGGATCAGTGATTGCTGGGTCTGATCAAGGGTTGCCGAAAAGAGCATGGTGTGGCGTCGCTGGTGCATTCCATCCAGGATGCGGTTCACATCACGGATGAAACCCATGTCGAGCATTCGGTCGAATTCATCCAGCACAAGTGTTTTAAACCTGCCCAGGTCCAGGGCCCTGCGATTGACCAGGTCAAGCAACCTTCCGGGAGTTCCGATGACCACATGACTGTGCCGGCGAAGTGACTGCAGGTCCCTGTTAATATTGGTACCCCCGATAAAACATGCACTGTACAAACCCAAACCCTTCGACATGCTTTTGAACTCTTCCTCCACCTGGGTGGCCAGCTCCCTGGTGGGCACCACCACAAGGGCGAAAGGGTTCACGGGCCTGTGAAGCAATTCCTCAATGATCGGTACCAGGAAAGCACCGGTCTTTCCGGTTCCGGTCTGCGCAATCCCCAGGATATCCCGCCCCTGCAGCAGGGCTTCAAGGGTCCTGTCCTGGATCTCTGTGGGCCGTTCAAAGCCCTTTTTCTCAAGGTTTTGCCTGAGTTTTGCGCTGATGGGCAACTGGCCGATCAGCCTGTCGGAACGGTACTCTGTGGCTGTGTCTTGAACGGCATTTTTGACCAGCCGGGTAGGATCAAGTGAAGAGGGTTTTAATCCCGGTCTTGAATTGTTCCTGCCCTGATTGTTTGGTCCTGATTTTTTGTATTTTACCTGTGTTGAATTATTTCTTGTTCTGTTCATCATTTCTGGTTTACTCATAAAATTGATATTACACAGCCCCAAGGGCTGATGGTTTAATGCGAACCTTGCAGGTCCGGAGCCTTAGCTGAATCAAATATAAAGAGAGGGGTCCCGGTACTTTGGGAAAGCTGCCTTGTAGTATGTCGGCTAAGAAATTTTGGCAAAGGTAATCAAATATTGATACCAAATCTCTTAATGATAATTTTGTAATAGAATTATGCTAATATTGTGTGTGGAGGGACCGTGGCGCTGGAAAGCTTATTAAAACCCTAAAACTACAACTATGGAATCAACACAATCACCGGGTTCCCTGAGGACCCAACCCAAGGAAAGGTTGCAGTCACTCGATACCCTTCGGGGTTTTGATATGGCCATGCTCCTGGGTGGAGCCGGAATTATAGTGGCCCTTGCAGAAGCCACTGGATGGGGCTGGTTAAATGTACTGGCAGTTCAGACAGATCATGTGGAATGGAACGGCTTCCGCTTTTACGACCTCATATTTCCCCTGTTCATGTTCGTCAGCGGGGTGGCCATTCCATATGCCATCAATTCAAAACTTGAGAAGGGGGTGGAAAAGTCCAAGCTGTTAAAAAAGATTCTTATCCGTTTGGTGGCGCTTGTGGCCCTGGGCCTTTTGTACAATGGTGCTACCAGAAGGGGTTTTACCAACCTGAGATATGCCAGTGTGCTCGCGCAGATCGGTTTCGGATACTTTTTCGCGGCTCTCATTTGCCTCTATTCGACCAGTGTGAGGGGCTGTGTTTACTGGTTGCTGGGAATCCTGGCTGGTGTGGCAGCATTGCAACTATTTGTTCCGGTTCCCGGGTATGGTGCGGGAACCTTTGAACCTGCCTCCACCATCAATGCATGGCTCGACCAGAGGTTGATTCCTGGCAGGCTCTATGATACTGATTTTGATCCGGAGGGATTCTTGTGCATCGTTTCTGCAGTATCAGTAACACTGCTGGGAGCCCTCGCCGGTTTTGTGATCCGGGGTTCTTCCCTGACGCCATCTAAAAAAGCACTCTATATTGGGTTGGGAGGCCTGGTGGTTGTGGGAATTGCCCTTGCCCTGAGCCCTGTTTATCCCATCATTAAGAAGATGTGGACAGTTCCCTATGTGTTGCTCGCCGCCGGTATAAGTGCAATCCTGCTGTCCCTTTTCTATTATGTGATCGATGTGAAGGGCCATAAGAGCTGGACCCTCTTTTTCAGGGTGTTCGGAATGAACTCCATCACCATCTATGTGGGTACCCGGATCATTGATTTCGGGGATATCAGCCGCTTCTTCCTGAACTGGTTCTCCGTACATGTGAGCGAATTGTGGGGTGCCGTGCTGATCGCCACAGGCGTGCTTGTGTTGGAGTGGGCGGTGCTCCTTTTCCTTTATAAAAAGAACATTTTCCTCAGGGTATAAGGGCACTTCCGGCCATAAATCAAACAGAAGGGCCACGCTGGACTGACCGCTTCGCAAGATCGGTTAGATTCCTGAAAAGTTATGCCAGGATCAGGTCAATTCCCGCCTGTTTCATTTCACCCCTGAATCCGGGATCAAGGTCGCTATCCGTGGCAATATGCTGTATATCTGAAGGGTAGCAAATATTGGTGAGTTCTTTTTTGCCGAATTTACTTGAATCGGAAACGATAAAGACTTCCCTGGCCCTTTGGATGATGTAGCTGGAAATTTCGGCCCTCAGAAGATCTTTGGAGGTAAACCCGGTGTCGGTGGTGTATCCGTCAATCCCTATGAACGCCTTGTGGACATTGATCAGGTCAATGCACGATTTGGTGATCTTACCCACCATGGTCTCACTGTCTGGCTGGTACAGGCCGCCGAGGAGAATGATGTGTGCCCTTTCGTTTTTCCGGAATTGCCGGGCAAGGTACAGATTGGTGGTGATGATGGTCACATTCTTATGTTGAACCAGTTCCCGCGCAAGCAGCACATTGGCGGAACCCGATTCGATCAAAATGGTTTCCCCTTCATCCACATGGGAAGAGACCTTCCTGGCAATTCTGAGTTTCTTTTCATAATTCAGTGCCATCCTGTAGTCCAGGTCATCCACATCCTTAAGAACAGCCCCACCATGCACACGATTCAACAAACCTTCCCCCTCCAGGAAACTTAAATCCTGCCTGATGGTCACCGAGGAGACATCAAGTTTGCCCGCAAGTGTTTTTACGGTGGCCCGGTTGTTCTTTCGAAGCAATTCCAGGATGCGTTTTTGTCTTTCATTCAGCATGGCGAAGAAAATTTCATGGTTCAGTCCAGGGTCAGCGCAGCTGCACCGATCACGCCTGCATCACCGATTATTTCTGACAGGGTGATCTTAACGGGATCGAAGATCATATCCCTGGCCAGGTCGTAAAATGTGGATTTGATCTTTTGGATGTAAAAATCTCCCCAGTTGGTCAGTCCACCTCCCAGCACGATGAGAGGAGGGTTCAGGACCTGGAACAGGTTATAGATCCCAATGCCCACATAATATCCACTATCCAGGATCACCTCTTTCGATACAGGGTCATCCATATCAAGTCCCTTTTTCAGGATCTCCCCGTTGATCTCCCTGAACTCGAACCCTGGCGGGAGTTCCAGTATACTTTTTTTGCCCTCCCGCAATTTTTGCTCGAAAAGATGGGGCAGCGCCATGCCACACGCACAGGCCATCACGCAACCCCTGTTCCCGCAGGTGCAGGTAAGCTCGCTGCGGGGATCCACGATCGTATGTCCGAACTCCCCCGCAGTTCCTGTCATACCGCGGTAAAGTTGCTTATTGATGATGATCCCGGCCCCGATACCGGTACTGATGGTGATAAATACCATTTCATCGAATCCCCTTCCGGCTCCAAACCTGTGTTCGCCAAGTGCCTGGGCATTGGTATCGTTATCCAGGTAGACCGGGATCCTAAAATTGGACTGTACCTTATCCCGGAGTGGATAATTTTTGAAACCGTTCAGGTTCGAAGTGGTGATGATCACTCCATCCCGAAAACGGATGTGCCCCGCGCAGCCCATCCCGATGCCGGGAAGATCGGATTCATGAAGACCGTTCCTCCTGATGATATCCCTGATGTTCTGGGTCACACAGGAGACCAGGTCCCCCTCGTTTCCAACAATATGGGCGCAGGTATAGATCTTATCAATGATCTTTCCGTGTGCATCGATAAGGGCAATGGAACACTTGGTGCCACCGATATCCACACCGCAATAGAGTTTGCTCATTGGTTCAATGGTTTAAGGAATGTTCGGTCCTGGCAATTATATCGTCCTGGGTATCTGGCGATAGCGTGGTGAAAAAGGCAGAATACCCGGCCACCCTTACAATGAGATCCCTGTAATTTTCCGGGTTCTTTTTCGCTGCCAGGAGGGTTTCACGGGAAAGGATGTTGTACTGCACATGCCAGCCCTTCAGTTCGTCGAAAAAGGTTCGGATGATGGAGGCCAGTTTTCTCTTGTCGGACTCCTCCCTGATGGTTGCCGGCGATAGTTTCTGGTTCAACAGCACTCCCCCCATGATCCTTGCGGTGGGCAGCTTGGAAACCGATTTGAAGACGGCGGTGGGTCCAAGGAGATCGGTTCCGG
Organism: Bacteroidota bacterium; assembly: GCA_024640885.1. Classification (GTDB taxonomy): domain Bacteria; phylum Bacteroidota; class Bacteroidia; order Bacteroidales. Next base: position 7,593 of record JAHEEC010000043.1, read on the forward strand.
ACGAAGGTGAACTACCCTCTGCCAGGGGGGTATAGGCCTTTCGCCCGTCGGGTGTGGCCGGCACTACCGCACCGCTGGGCACATTCGCCGATATGCTTGAGGTCCCGGCATAATACCTGCATCCAATGGGGCCTTTTCCGTGGCGGGTGGTGTGGTATTTTTCGATCTCATCCATGAAGCAGCTGTAAGCTTCCCTCAGGAGCAGGTCCACGTAATCGTCGTCGTTGCCGTATTTGGGGGCAAAATTGAGGAGCAGATGCCTGATCTTTTCCCCCGTTTCTCCATTGAAGTCATCCTCAAGGGCTTTTAACAGCTCACCCGGGGTGATCCTCTTCTCATCGTAAACAAGCTTTTTTATGGCAGCCAGGGAGTTCCCCAGGTTGGCAATTCCCACCTGAAGACCCGAAACAAAATCGTACTTGGAGCCCCCTTCCTTAATTGTCTTTCCGCGGGGAATGCAACTCTCCACGAATGCCGAGCACAGAATGTCCGGTACAAGTTCTTCAAGGGCTGTGTCCACGGCAGTGTCTATTTCAACGGTTTTGCGGGCAAAAAACCTGACCTGCCGGTCCCAGGCCTCCATCACCTCCCTGAATGATTTGAACTCTTCAAGGTTACCAGTACCTTTATGAAATACCCTGCCAGATTCCGTATCCATCCCATCCCGCAGCGCGGCCAGCAGAACCCTTCCAAAGTTCAGGAAACTCATGCCGGTACAACGGTAGCCCCACTTACCGGGTACCGCAATTTCGATGCAACCGATGGCTGAATAGTCCATGGCATCGGGTTTTTCCACACCAAGATCCAGCAGACCGGGAATGACAATCTCGTCATTGTTAAAGGAGGGCATGCCAAATCCCAATTCGATGACCCTGATGCATTCATCCAGGAAACCGGGATCCATCTTCCTGTGAAAACGCACAGAAAGGTTGGGCTGGGTGAGCTTCATCCGGCCCACCGATCGGAGGATGAGGAAACTCAACCTATTGACCGCATCCTTCCCATCGAGGGTTTGTCCGCCAATGGTGACGTTCTGGTAAAGGGGCCCGCCCGCCGAGAACCGGGTATGGGACCAGGGCCTTATCTTGTTGATTGACAAAAGCTTGATCCAGGTATTTTCCAGGAGTTCAGAGGCAAAACCCTCGGTGAGACTGCCTGCAGCCAGGTCTTCCTGGTAGAAGGGGTAGAGGTACTGGTCCATTCTGCCCAGGGAGACCGAATGCCCGTTGCTCTCAATCTGGAGCACCAGTTGCACAAAATAGGTGAGTTGCAATGCCTGGTAAAAGTCACGGGGTGGCTCCAGGGCAATGACCTCACAATTATGCGCAATCAGAAGCAATTCCGCGGCACGCTCCTTTTCATGCGCTGTCGCGGCCATGGTGCGGGCCAGCTTCGCATAACGAAGGATAAAAGCACTGAGCGATTCCATGGCGATGGAGAGGGAGCGGTAGAACCACTCTTTTTTCACCTCCTCCTGCCTGGTGCCCTCCAACTGGCGGTGATACATCCCGATCTCATCCATATACCCTTTGAGTCCCACATCCAGGATTTTCCTGAAATCAACGGCAATATGGGCATCCCCACTTGTCAAATTGCCGGTGGCCTTGATAATGGCCGAATCCTGCAGGTCACGCAGCTCCTGCGTCATCAGGGCCCTTCCCCGGTCCCACAGCACGCGGCCCTTCCACCATGCGGCTATCTCAACCAGCTCCTTCTTGTGGGTGTCCGTGATATAGAAAGCATCCCCGGGACGGGTGTGCAATTCGTCCATCTCCTCGGGAAGCCAGTCTACTGCATATTCCGGGAAAATGGGGGCGGCCCGGTGGGCCGACGACTGGTTGCCCACAATCAGTTCCCCCTCATCAATATAAACGGTCATCTCCTTCAGGGTCCGCTCCAGGGCCAGGGCCCTTCGGACGATTACCGGCTCAGCTTCATTTTCGCGATATACACGGGTGTAAAAAAGTGCGCGTTCGGTGCAAACCGTTGGCCTTGTGGAGAGCACCTTTTCCCGCAAAGCTGCGATCCGGGGAGTGATCCCGGTTTCGCTCCCCCCGGATGCCTTCCGCAAAACAACCTCATTTTTATTATTAATCACCGTTGTGTTCATCTCAACCTCCTGTTTTTACAGTCAAACCCATGCGTTTGGAATATTTGACATAGTGCTCCAGCTCCCCCGGCTGCATGGCTTGCATCTCCGAGAAAGGATCCTGCCTTCCCAGCATTTCATATTTGGCACCGCCCATGGTGTGGAACGGCAGGAAGTGAACTTCACGCACGAGCTTCAATGAAAGGATAAAGTCAATCATTCTAAATATCTCGTTTTCAGTATGATTAAACCCTGGAATTACAGGGATCCTGATTTTCACATGCGCCCCTGATCCGGCCAGTTTTTCCATGTTTCTCATGACCAGCCCGGCGTTGGCACCTGCATGCTCCCTAAGTTTAGAACTGTCGGTATGTTTCAGGTCAGCCAGGAATACCCCCGTGTAAGGGATACAGGCCCTGATGCTTTCCCAGGGTACATGCAGGGAAGTCTCCATATGCGTACCGATCCCCCTCTTCCTGAGTTCTTTTAGCAAACTGACCACACCAGCAACCTGGGCAAGGGGCTCACCGCCCGAAAGGGTCACACCTCCGCCGTCCCGGTAAAAGGGGAGGTCCTTCCCGATCTCCTCGAGCAATTCATCAATGCCCATCTCCCTCCCCGAAACGGTCAGTGCCCTGGACACACACACTTCACTGAACCTTTCCGGTTCCTTTAAAAACCCGCGGTTAATGCGGATCCCGGCCTGACCCGATTTGCTGATGGCACCATCGCCCGAAGCCACACAATCCCCGAAATTTCTGCAACGGCTCCGGTCGTACATGACCTCTGGACCAACCGACTGGCTCTCAGGATTGCTGCACCATGCGCAGTAAAGCGGACAACCCTTCAGGAACACAACCGTACGCACCCCTTCACCGTCATGGGTGGAGAAACGCTGGATATTAAAAACCATCAACCGTTCATTCATGGGAATCGATTCTGTGCAAAGGTATTGTATTTTCATATGAAAGTAAATATGCTTTCATATAAAGTATTCCAATTTAGAAAGGATATAAGAAAAGCCGCCCCAAGCATGGCTTGAGGCGGCTCCTTTTATGCCTGCAAACTGGTTGAACAGTCCCGGCAGATTTACAGGGATTTCCTTACTGGATCACCAGATGATTTGTCATTACAGACTTTTCCGTGGTGGTCCTTACCAGGTAGATCCCTTTGGCCAGGTTGCCCAGGTCCAGCGTACGCTCGGTTACCATCCCGGGGAACTGCTCCATATGCAGCAGTGATCCGGTCAGGCTGTAAACCTTGATCTCTCTGATTCCTTCACCGCCGGCCGAACGGATGCTTACCACACCGCTGGTGGGGTTGGGGTAGAGGATCATCTCATCGATCGATGCGTTCCTGACGGAAACGGGAGCGGCTTCGATCACAAAGAAGGTCTCTGCAAGCATGTCGTACCCGTCGCAGCAGAAAAGACCGGCCCAGTATTCACCCGGTGCAAGCTCATGCTCATCGGGATTGGTAAAGGTCAGAGTTCCGCTTACTCCTGGGATATATTTCCAGATGATGGAGTAGGCTCCTCCGCCAGGTTCATCTCCGGGATTATAGACACCGATCCAGTCCGTTTCGGTCCAGGCAGGGCTGTTATAATCAAACACCAGGCTATCTGTCTCCAGGTAGGTCAGGGAAGAGGCCACCAGGTAAGCGGAAGTATCGGTGACGATGCTGAAATTATGCTCGGCAATGATATCATACCCGTCGCAGCAAAGCAGGTAGACCGTATAATCTCCCGGTACCAGTGCGGTGGTGAATTCAATGGTCCCCGAATCTCCCTCTATATAGGCCCAGTCATGGGAGGCAGGATCTCCGTCGGGTATCTCACCGAGGTCATAAATTCCTATCCAGTCAGTGGACTGCGAACCGGGATTGTTGAAATTGACAATGATGGTCGATCCCTCCGGATAGGCACTGGCGCTGGTCTTCACATAGGCATCACCACCGGGGGATGGCACCCATAACTGTTTCCAGAACTCAACGGTAATGTTGAAGACGGGTCCGGTTTCAAAGGAGGCCACACGGTTGCTGGCCAGGCTGGTCCCCTGGTCATCGGCTGCCTCCTCATAGGCCCAGTCATTATGGCACCATATCTTGTACTCCACATCTGCCACCTGCGGGAGCACCGCGGTGAAATGGGTGGCATCCACTTTGGTTGCCTGGACTGAGCTACCCATGTCCCAGCCGTTGTAGCTGCCCACAACCCATGCCTCGACGGTTCCTTCGGGCACAGTAATATTGATTGTGATATCACCTACTTTTGTGGGATCATAAATGGCCTTGAAGGCATCACATACCACTACACCGCCATCTGTCATGTACACATAATTGGTAGAGTTGGTCTGCTCATAGGGCCATCCCGGTCCGGCCAGGAACTTATACTCCAGCGTTGTTGTATCCAGGGTATGGATGGTCAGGGTGTACTCCTTGCCGTTGGCCGTGGAATCCACCATGGTCATCTCATGTGAGGTGGAATTCCAGCTGTTGAACGAGCCTGTGATGTAGCACACAAACAGGTCGGCCGGCACCAGCACATCGATGGTCACATCGGCTTCCTGGCCAGTGTCATAATAGGCTAAGAAAGAGGATACCGTATCCCCGTCAGCAGTCAGCTCAGACAGATTGAAATCAGCTGATTGCTTCTGCTCATATTTCCAGTTTGGTCCTGCCAGGTACTTGTAGGTTGTGGTTGCCACATCCCCGTCGGCCACTTCGATGTCCAGTGTAAATACCTTGGGGGAATCAGAAACCTTGTTCATGGGATTCGCCACGGGGTCCCAGTTATTGAAGGAACCGGCCACATAGCAAACCGATGCTGAATCATTCACCGTGACCTTCAAGGTATGGGTCCCGGCAAAGCTCATGCCTGACATAAGGGTGAGCAAAATCAATGGTAAAATTCTTTTCTTCATAATCTCAATTTTAATTGGTTAATACTAAATAAACTATCTTCATTTGGTTTAATATTATCATGCTGGCTCCTTCCATCGGCAGGAGGCAATGCTCCTGGGTGCCAGTGTGAGGGGAAAAGAGTGGGTATTGTCATCAAGTGTGATTTTCATGGCCTGGTCGGTGTCATTTTGCATGACCACCCCATAGGTTCCATCGGGATTCTCAACGGCGGTCATGTGGAGCCCCTCGGGGTGATACCCGGAAACTCCAATGCGAACGGACCCTGAGGAGATGGCTTTTGACAGGTGAGCGATCAGGTAATAATGGGTCTTCCGGTCAAGGGTTGAATAATCCCTGGAGCTGATCTCAATGGCTCCGTAGCAAGTGGTGCACCCCCCCGGGCGGTTGGGAGCGCCATTCTCATCCAAAAGGAAATTCCATACGATCACTGCCTTGGAGTAGTTATTGAGGGTACCGATCCCCACCTCCCGCATGCTCCACATCAGGTTGTCCTCAAAGGTGTAATCCCAGCTTCCTATGGACATCTCTGTGAAATAGAGGTTTTTATCAGGCGCAGCATCATGCACCCTCAGCATCTCTGTCTTGTTCCCGCCATAGGCATGAAAAGCGGCCCCGTCCACATACTTGGAGGCTCCGGGATTATTGTAGATGTTCAGCGGATAACCTTTCTGGTCGGGCACATTATCATAATTGTAGTTATGGTCGAACACCACTATTTTTGTTTGGATCCCGTGATCCTCAAATGCCGGTCCCAGGGCATTCTCGATAAATTCCGACTGTTCCTGCCAGGTCATATAGAGCGACGCCGAATTCCCCCTGTTCAGGGGCTCATTCTGGATGGTTATGGACTCGATGGGGAATCCCTCTTTCTCCATTTCCTGGATGAACATCACGAAATAGGTGGCATAGTCCTGGTAGTACTCCGGGTTTAGCTGACCGCTGGTCCATGAACTGTAAGGCTGCATGTCGGAAAGGTTATTCACCTTCATCCATCGGGGACAGGTCCAGGGCGAGGCCATGATCTTCACCCCCGGATTGATGGCCAGGATCTCTTTCAGGATGGGGAAAAGATCACGCCTGTCCAGCTCATGGATCTTGAAATTCTCTATACCGGGCGAATCACAGCAGGTGTACTCCTCCATTGAAAAATCAGAACACCCGATGGAGATCCTGATATAGCTGAATCCTGCACCTTCTTCAGGATCAAAGGTCTCCTTGAGCAGGTCAGCCCGGTTCGCCTCGGTCATGCGCAGCAGGTTGTAGCAGGATGAACCGGTAATGGCCACCCCAAAGCCATCAATCTGCTGGAAAGTATCCGCAGGCTCAATCCAGATGGTGGATGGGATCTCCATATTGGGTTTCGAATTGAAATCCACTGGAATATGCTGAAAGAGCATGGAACGGTTGGCATAGGTGACAAATACCTCCACATCCCCTTTCACCTCTCCATCCGGATCCGGGACATCGTTTCCCTGGGGGTTACAAGCCAGTAGCAGCATGATAGGAGCCAGGGCGCCCAGGAGTTTTACAATATTTCTAATACACATATTCCTAGTTGGTCTGAACAATGGTTATGGTTTTTGCATTCTCGTCCAGGGTGACCCTGAATACCCCTTCAAAGGAGGTCGGACCTCCGTTGATATTTCCGGTATTGCCTTCATCGGTGCGGCCGAAGAATGGTTCGGTGACGGTAAACTTGGCTGCATCGATCTCATGCGCGGCATCCCACCACCCCCGTTTAAAAAAGAACTTGAAGTCCAGGGATCCAAATCCATTGGCATCCTCATCGCTGTTCCTTCCAAAGATGGTCACCTGGTAGATACCGTCTGCAATGCGCACAGCCGGAGCATAGTCAAAGGGTGAGTTCCAGTTCCAGCTGGAGGTGGTTTCGTAGGGGGCAGATGGACGGCCGAAACCGGTTCCGCAGACCCACATGGCCTCGGGGTAAATCACATCGGGAAGCGGTTCGATATAGAGGTAGTTGCCATCTACATAATAATAGGCTTTATAGATGGCCGTGGGACCCACAAATACTGCAGTATTATCACCCGTTACCTCAAAATAATCAGGGGCCAGGTTATTGGTCAGGTTGGTAAGCCCGGTGAAGGTCACTTCCACACCTTTTCCGAAATAGATATTTCCTCCCCGGAAATCCGTAGAAGCCATCACAAGGGGCGACAGGTCCCCGTCAATGTCCAGTGAGGTTACAGGTTCCAGTAACTTCCCGCCTGGCTCTATGGTGAAAGCCAGTGCGTCGAAGGTCATCTGGGAGATTCCTACCAGGGAGGGCTCACTGCTGGTCAGGGGATCCCCGCTCTGGTCGATAACCCCTACACCGTCACCCACCTTTCCGAATACCAGCCCGCTCCAGTCCACCTTTTTAAACTTATCCAGCTTGGTGGCCATCCGGAACGAGACTGTGTTCCCGAAATTCATTCCTTCTGATTTGTAGACCAGGTTTTCAGCATCCAGGAGGGTCATGGGGTAGGTTGATCCGGCAGTGGGTACAAACCACAATTCTTCGATCACCGGTCTCCTGGCCGTGGTATTCTCCAGGATAAGATCTGTGGTGTACCCGTCCACATTGATTGAGGAGAGGTAGACCTTCACCAATTCGTTGTCGGGCCTGTTGGCCACGAATGGAATGCCGTATTTCCGGTTGACCGAGGCAGTATTCCCTTTGGTGCGGATCGATTCGGATCCGATCACCTCCTTGTTTACAACCACCAGCACCTCCAGGGTTGAAAGAGGGGTCACATCATCTGTGATCTCCACTTCCAGGGAGATGGAATCCCCGTAGGTAATGGTTGCCTCGGCTACGAGCGCCTTCTCAAAAACCGGGTAGGATTCGGGGTAGGTCACAAGGACCCGGTCATCCTTGCACGAGGCAAGAAGTACCGCCACCACTGTAACCAGTAAGGTTTTATATGCAAATTTCATATCGTTGCTCTTTCGGTTAATTGATTTGACATGCGCATACAGTTTAATAGCCGGGATTCTGGACCAGGTTGGGGTTGATGTCGATCTGGGACTGGGGCAACGGCAGCAACACGTTGAACTCGCTGACCGGATCCATGGGGAGCCTTCCCACATCCCTGTCATTCAAGGAGTTCATTACGTCAAAAACCTTGCCCGTACGGACCAGGTCGAACCAGCGGTGGCCTTCGAAAGCCAGTTCCAGCCTCCGCTCGTGAAGGACTGCATCTGCCATGGCATCCACCGAGCCGGTGACCGAAGCGGGGAGTGGGGCCAGGTTTACCCTTGCCCGGACCAGGTTGACCAGTGCAGCCGCCCCTGACAGATCGCCCTGGTCCACGTAGGCCTCCGCCTTCAAAAGCAGAAGGTCTGCCAGTCGCAGTTTAATGATGCTGTTGAACGCTGAGGGATATTTATGCATGTGTGGATAGCTGGCTGCCGGATAGTGGTTGCTCCAGTCCACACTGGCATAAACGATGGTAGCCCTTTTCCGTGCCACGTCACCCTCCCTGTCAAATTCAGCAATCAGGTCCCTGGACGGGGTCAGCCACTTGGCCCAGTCATAGGTGCTGTTGGGATCGGTCTCGTCGATACCGAAGAGCCAGGTATTCCAGTTACCTCCATCCGAGAAGGGGATCTCAAAGATCGACTCGGCGCTGTGCCGGTACCTCACATCTGTTTTGTTGTCATTTACGCTGAACAGGTCAGAGTAAAGCGGCATAAGTTCCACATCCATCTCCACCTCTTCGCAATAGTCTATGGTTTTGGAATAGTCACGAATGGGTTGCTCGGCATAAACCTTGGCCATCAGCGCGTTGGCCACGGTCCTTGAAAAAATGAACTTATTGGATGGATCGATTTCAGGGGCCCCGCCCGGTTCAAGGGCCAGGGTGAGGTCGGCGACAATCTGCGAGTAAACCTCCTCCAGGGTGTTCCTGGCAGGGTAGTAAAGGGGATAGACCTCCTGGATATTCTCTGCATTGATTGCAGGGGGTTCCAGAAGGATCAACGGAATGCCCCCCCACATCCTCACCATGTCGAACATGATCCATGAACGGAAGATCAGGGCCTCCGCTTTCCATTGCTTGCGCTCTGCGGTGCTCAGGGCAGGATCCGGCACCGAATCCACGTTGCAGATCACCCGGTTGGCCGCTGCGATCATGCCGTAAAAGGCGTTCCAGTCCCTTTCAATGTTTTTATTGATGCCGTTCTGCTTTTGCTGCTCAAGCTGGGTTAATTCGGCATCGGTGGCCCCGCGGTAGGAGTTGTCAGCATGGGTGTCGGTGAGGACCAGGAAATCCAGGTTCCAGTTCTCAAGTCCGCTGTTCCCCTTCAGCATGTTGTACATTCCCTCGTACTGGGTCAGCATCTCCTCGCGGGTTTTGTATTTCACATCGGTCCCCGTGCTATCGGCACCCCCTATGGTTAGTTCGCTGTAATCCGCGATGGGTCCCTCATCCAGCGCACATGATGCAAATAAACCTGCAAACCCTGCAATCACACAATATATAATAATCTTTCTCATGGCGGATCTCCTTATCAGAATTCAATGTTCAGTCCAATGATGTAACTTTTGGAATGGGGATAAGTACCCCAATCGATCCCCTGAACAACGGCACTTCCGCTGTACTGGTTCACCTCGGGGTCAAATCCGGTGTAACCGGTAAATGTCAGCAGGTTCTGGGCGGTAAAATAGGGCTGGATTCTGTTGATGCCCAATTTCCTCAGCACTGCCCCCGAGAAGTTGTAGGAGAGGGTCAGGGTCTTCAGCCTCAGGTAACTTCCGTCCTCGATAAAGCGGGTGGAAGCCACCAGGTTATCCTTGGCGATGGTGGCCCTGGGCATGTAGGTCTCCTGACCTGGCCGCCTCCAGCGGTCGAGTACGGCGGTTGACTGGTTCTTGGCATCATACATTCCCTCGGTTTCCATCCTGGAGGCGTTGTAGATATCATTTCCCTGGGAGCCCTGGAGGAAAACAGTCAGGGTGAATCCCCTGTATGAGAGATAGTTGGTCATCCCATACGTAAATGTGGGATTGGGATCCCCTATATAGGTCTTGTCGGATAGATTGATCTTCCCGTCATTGTTTACGTCTTTAAAAAGGAGGTCTCCTGTCTCTGGATCCACCCCTTCACTTACATACCCCCAGAACATACCCAGTGGTTCACCCGGCGTCATGCGCACCACGGTTTCACTGGTCGCTTCGGAGGTCTGTCCGAAGTAATATATATTCTGCAGGGTAAACATCTCGACGCGGTTCCGGTTAAAGGATATGTTGAAATCCGTATCCCAGCTGAACTTTCCCGTGTAGTTTTTCGAGTTGACTGTAAATTCGATCCCCCGGTTGGACATTTCACCTTCATTACGGGTTATTGAACTGACAGAAGCCGTGGAGGGCAAAGGCACATCCATCAGCAGGTCGGTGGTATACTTATAGTATGCATCGGCCATAAAGGTGAGCCTTCCCTTAAACACGCTGAGGTCAATCCCCACGTTGGTCTGCGTGGTGGTCTCCCAGGTGAGGTCCACATTCTTCATGTTGGCAGGATAGAGGGTGGGAAGGGCATTTGTTTTTCCTGTCTCCCACCAGTTCTGGCGGGAAATGCCGTACATCTGGAGGTATGCATAATCATTGATGCCTGACTGGTTCCCGGTCTGGCCCCAGCCCCCACGCAATTTCAGGTCCTGGATCCAGGTCAGCTGTTCCATAAAGGGTTCGGCAGAGATCCTCCATGCGGCCGAAAAAGAGGGGAAATATCCCCATTTTTTTCCGGGTGCCAATTTGGAGGAGCCATCGGCACGGAAGTTGGCGGTAAAATAATACTTGCTGTTGTAGTGGTATGCCACCCGGCCCAGAAAGGACATAATGGCCCAGTGCGAGGCGGTTGTTCCGCTCCATTGTTCCACTTTGTTACCTCCATTCAGGGTCTTCACCGACGAATCAAGGAAATGGGAGGCTGTCATGTACTCCATGGACCAGTCTGAGGCTGTCCAGGAAGTCCCGGCCACCGCATTAAAATTGTGCTTATCAAAGCTTTTGTCCCAGGTCAGGATATTGTCAAACACCAGGATCGTGCTCAGGGATCTGTTGTCGGAGGCATTCCCGTAATTGGTTCGGCCCCAGGATGTTTTGAGAGGGTCCAGGAAGCTGGTGCTGTGGTTGTATACCCGGTCGATGGAGAGCATGGGCTGGTACTTGAGGGCAGGGGAGAGGGTCAATTCCCCACTGAGGCTTCCCACAAGCCGGTTATTGGAGTTCCGGTTGTCTTCGGTCCGGGACATGTTTTCGGAAGGGGTTGTGACCTGTGCCCCGTAAAAATTATTGTAATACTGTCCGGGATTGTCAGGGTCCCAGATGGGGGCATATGTGGGGGTGTTGATCACCGAAAGGATCACCCCTGCACGGTTTGAGCCCGTCCCGGAAATAATCCCGTTGTTGGAATAATCGGAGTAGGCAATATTGCTCGAGAATTTGAACCATGGCAGCACCTGGTCCTCGAAATTGGCCCTGAGGTTGTACCTTTTATAGTAGGCCACATCGATGATCCCCACCTCGTCGATCATACCCCCGGAGACATAGTATTTCATCTTATCGGTGGAATTGGCGAAGGAGAGCTGGTAATTTTGAGTCCTGCCCTGCCTGTAAGTCTCATCGAACCAATCGGTCACGTCGGTCAGTCCGTCTGGTATGGTCGCAGCTCCGAGTTCATCCATAAGTTCCTTGTAATCCGCTGCATTGAGGGATTCCATCTGCCTTACGACATGATTTATTCCAAAGCTGGAATTGAAATTGATCTTTGCCCGGCCCCTTGCCCCGGCATGGGTGGTGATCAGGACAACCCCGTTGGAAGCGCGTGAGCCGTAAATGGCAGCCGAAGAAGCATCCTTGAGGATCTGGATGCTTTCAATATCGTTGGGCGCGAGGAAGTTGATTTCGCTCATGGGAACTCCGTCAACCACATAGAGCGGATCATTGCTGGCATTGATGGAGGTGTTGCCCCTTACCCTTACCACCAGGCCTGCTCCGGGTTCACCTGTGGGCTGGAATACATTAACACCGGCGGCTTTACCCTGAATGGCGGTGGCAGCTGAAATCATGGGCCGGAGCTCCAGATCCTCGACAGAGACTGTTGAAACCGAGGTGGTGATGTCCTTCTTCTTGACAGTTCCATATCCCACAACCACAACCTCCTCAAGTGCAACCAGCTCCTCCTGAAGGATCACAATTACTGCACCGGCACCATCGGGAACGATCTCCTGGGGGGCAAACCCGATCATGCTTACAGAGAGGGTATCTCCCGGGTCCACTATGAGTGTGAAATTTCCCTCCATATCGCTGATGGTTCCGTTCGTGGTGCCTTTTTCAATTACAGTGGCGCCTGTAAGAGGGAGGTTGCTGTCATCCTTAATTGTGCCTGTCACCGATAGTTTCTGTGCAAACAGCTGGAGCGGCACAACCAGAGCCAGAAATAGAAAAAACAATTTAAAACGGATGGCACTCGGCTCATTATTTGCCATCGGCCCGCTTATTTTACTGCTCATATATGGTAGTTTTTGAATATAGCGTTTCAGATTCAGGGTGCTATCTTAGTAACCTAAAAGTGCCGATTCAATATGTAAGTTAAGGAAAATTGCGCTTCCCTTAATTTTCATGGTGGTCAGAATATAGATTTTTTGAAATCAGAAAAAAGGATTATCCCCACATTTCCTGATCTTTAGCATCTGCCTCCGATATAGAAAATATAGTTGCTATATTGACTCAATATGAATCCCGGGCAGATTCTCCGGATTCCTCAGGAGGCTCCGATGATCCGCACCTCATCTTCAAACGCATCCCTGGATCCCAGTGCACGGTTGCGGATCCGGGTCCGGTAATTATAGATCGTGTTTACAGAGTAGCGAAGGAAACTGGCAATTTTGGAACTGTCTGTAACTCCCAGCCTGATGAGGGCAAAAATGCGCAGTTCCGCATTGAGCTTCTCATTTGCCCTGAGGTGCAATTGCTCTTCGGGTTTCAAAAGGGCATTGAACTGTTCCAGGAAATCGGGGAACAGATGAAGGAATATCTTGTCAAAACTTTCATACAGCTCATTCAACTCCATATCAATAAGATCGGTTGATTTCGTGGCAGTGAAGAGTGCTTCAAATTGTCCCCCTACCACTTTCCGTTTCACCATTTTCCGGTAGTCCTCAAGCTTATCGATATAGGTAGAGCACATGTTCAGGAAGAATCCGATATACTCTTCCTTCAAATGGTTGGATTGGGAAAGCTGCTGGTTCAGCTCTTTCAACTGAAAATTGGCGTCAGACAGCTCACTGCTTAGCCCTGTGAGCCGGCTGTTGGCCACCTGCAATTCCCCCCTCGCCCTTGCAAACCGGCGCATCTGGAAATAGAGGAAAGCTGTGGCCAGCACCAGGAAAACAGCCAATAGGGTGATCACCCTGGAGTAGAACCTCAGGTCGGTCCGTTGCCTGTTGCTCTTCACGCGGTAGGCCTCGCTGATCAGGGGAAGGATCCTGGAAATTTCCAAAAAACGAAGCCTTGCATTATAAAAATAGGCGTCTTCCAGCGAGAAGTTGATATACCGGTAGGCCTTATCAATTTCCTTTTCCTCATACAACATGATGGCGAGCAGGGTGAGTGAGACATTGTCCTTCACAGAAGACCTGATGTCGGCGATGGCCGACCGGATCAGATACTCTTTCTCCATTTCCCTGAGCCCCTGTTGTCGAAAGGAAATGGCCCGTTCGAATGCGTACCGTGCATACTCAGGGCTGTCAGGCTTAGCCCTGGAGAGCAATTGCGAATTGATTGCCCGGGATTGCTCAGACAGGCCCTGGCCAAGCAGTTTTGAGGCGTACAGCAGGAGATATTCTTCTGATCGCGGATCCAGGCAGTTCAACAAGGAATCGGCATAGAGGACCGATAAGTGGTAGTATTTAGCTGCATCAACCTCTGAGAAGGTGTACATTCCAAGCTCGGCAAAGAGTTGCTGCCTGCAGGAATAGTAATCAAGTCTTTGCCCGTCGCTCAGGGTCTCTGGTTCAATAGCACCCAGAATCTCAAGTGATTCGTTGTACATCCCCGAGGCAGAGAGAAGGTTGGAAAGCAGGAACTGGGTTTCAATCTTCCAATCAGTCCGGCCCAGCTGATTCGCTATGGCCTGGTTCCGGTTAATGTAGGAGAGGGTGGAATCAAAATTGTATTTCACAAATTCGCTATAAAGCAAGGAATTGATCGAGTAGATCTCCTCCATAGTGATCCCTGGTTTTTCCAGCAATCTCCTGAGGCTCTTTATCCTGCTCTCTTTCTCCACCATATAATTTTCATTGGCGTCCATGGCCAGATCCAATGCCCTGTAGAGAGAATCGATCACGGTGCCCCGGGCAGGCAGGAAGGTGATCGTCAATAGAAAAGCAGATATCAGAATCTTTTTCATGGCAGGCCCGGAAGTTCTATAATTCTGAAAAATAACCGGCGTTTTCCGGAAACAGCTCCAGGAATCCGGGATCGAGGTTGATGGCAGACAATGAGGTTTTTTTCACGGTGATCTGTGTTTCATTCAAAGAATAAAGATATGAATCATCAGCTAAATTCTCCCAAGGGTTATCTTTTTTACACCGGACTGCAAGCATTGGAGGATCGATCCGGATATTCTTTATAGCTGAAAGGGGCCACCAGGAATCGCAAAAAACATATTAGGCCTTAACAATTTCACTGAATAAAGGTTATAAAGACTGTCGGAACGGAGCGTTTGTATCTGGCCGTTGGAATATGTTTAATTGTTACAAAAAATACGGAATCCTTATGGGGCGATTCATGCTGTATCTCCTCTTCATGGGTGCGTTGCTCCGGGGTTGTGGAGAAAACAGGATGGACAGTCCCAAACCAGGCAATGGTGAAATCACAGGTTCCCGGTTATTTTCCGATTACGGATGTGCCAAATGCCATTCTCTGGAAGGAGAGGCACTTTACGGACCTCCGCTTGATGAAGTGTGGCAGAAGATGATCCAGGTTACCAGGGATGATAGAAAATTGGATATGAAAGTTGACCGGAAATATTTGATCAGGTCAATTGAAGATCCGGGATATGAAAAAGCCTCCGGATTTGAGGGCAGGACCATGCCCGAAACCTCCCTCACCTCCCGTGAAACTAAAGCACTGGTGGATTACATCATCTCTGTGAACGAAGCAAATCCATAGGTTATCCTGCAGGCTTCCAGCCAAACTTCCGTCTGAGCCTCTTTTTCATTACCTTTAATGTGTTTTCACACGAGTTGAGATCCAATGGCAAGAATCCTGAATATTTGTGTCGCGGTGGTTTTGATCCTGCATCTGTGCAGTACAGCAGGAATGGGCCAGCAGCATATCCTTACCCAGCTGACTTTCAGTGATTCAACCCATGATGGTTATCCATACTGGTCTCCTGATGGGAATTATATTATCTACTCCTCGGGGACCGATTCAACCTGTATGATCATGAAGATACCCGCGGAAGGAGGAATCCCTGTACAGCTCTCGGATATCTTCGCTCAGCACGCCAGATGGTCACCAGCAGGAGATTATATCGTATTTGACGGTGACTTCGGGACGAGCCTGCAGATGATCCCCTCCTCGGGTGGCACTCCCGTAAGAATAGATCCTGATACCATTCCAATCTTCAGGAGTGGCATGCCATGCTGGTCACCCGATGGTCAGAAAATTGCGTTTAAATCCTATTCCACCATTTATATCATGGACCTGGGGACCAGGACCCCCACACCTCTGTACAGGAGTGAGCGCAGGAATATCATTCCATATGACTGGACGCCCGATGGCAGCAAGATCCTGGTGGATGCAAGGGATCCCGAGGATGTTGCTGAATCAGATATCTGGGAGGTACCATTGAATGGTATTCCCAGGCAGATCACATTCTTACCGGGGAGACAGGTAAAACCTTCAGTTTCACCGGACGGCTCAATGATTGTCTTCACCTCGGACCATGGCGGCAATACAGATCTGTGGGTCATGCCAGCTGCCGGGGGTGATCCCGTGCAGCTCACCTTTTATGAGGGGAATGATGAGAATCCTGGATTGGACATAGAAGCCAGCTGGTCCCCGGACGGCAGATCCGTTGCATTTTCAAGCACCAGGAATGATGTTTGGGCAATCTGGAAAATTGATCTTAATGAGGAAATATTCGGCAACAGATTGAATGACAGGGTAAGCTACTCCATCTTTTACCCGACGATAGATACGGGGACCATCCCGATCTTCCCCTATATGCTCGCCGAGGATCCCATGCAGTCATCCCCGGCTGAAAGCTGGGATGGAAGGGAGTTTGTACTTGGGAAGTCGGCGGATGCCCGGTTCGCCTGGTTCGATGCAACTGCTGAAAACGGGGATACGCTAAACTATAAGAGAAGGCTGAGAGGTAAGGGGAACCAGGTGGTCGCCGACCGAACCGATTTTCCAGCATTTGCCGCCACGGGCATTCATGCCGATGACGAGATCAGGAACACAAGGTCCATCACCCGCAAGTCGGTTTCGAAGATCACGGTGGATGGCAGGCCAGGTGCATCCTCCGGAACCGGATTCATGGCAGTGGACGAGACCGTCCTTTCGGTCATCATGAGTGACAACCAGATGGTACGAAGACTGGGATTGCGCCATCCTGACCTGGCACGTCCTTTGTTTCACCTCTGGAACACCTCAAATCAAATTGAAAGGTACAACGACCATGCTCCTCCCGATGAAGAATACCATTTGCAGAGCCTTTATTTCGGGGGCAGGGATGTTCAGGTAAAGGTCACCGGTAGCAGGGGGTGGCAGGAATCAATATTCAATGACGAGATCCTTGGCCAATACCATCTTGAAGCTTCGCGGAGACTGGACCCCGCAGAAGAAAAATTCCTGATGGAGCACTACGGAAGCCTTCCGGCAGAAAAACTGGAGGAATTGAAAAATATGATCAGTCACCTGCATACCGGCGAAATGGTACCCTATTATATCAGCAGGTACGGTTTCTATGAAGGCCATACCGATTTCAGGGCTGAACCCCTTTCCATTGCATTTATTTTCGGTATCCGCTCCCTGGATGAGATCCATCATGCTTCCGGGGGTGATCTTTATGGTTATCTGACCAACCATTTCAATCAAAATCCCTGAGATTAATGAAAGTCTTAGCCATTCTCTCCATTCTATTTACAACCATCTGGACCAGCCATGACACTTGTGCACAGGTGGACCGGCAAGAGATTGACTCATTGATCGTCCTTTTTAAAGCCGCCGACCGGAATTGGAACATTATTGCGGATCAGCTCATCGAAATTGGTGAGCCAGCCGTCCTGCCTCTTCTAAGTGTGCTCCAGGATACCGGCCAGTCCCAGTGGACCAGGCGAATTGCCGCCATGACCCTGAATGATATTCATTCCGATCGCTATATTGAACCGGCACTCCAATTGTTATTGGACAGAAATGAGACCATGACGTTGCGCAACCATGTCACAAATGGATTAAAAGGTTATGACCTGTCCAAACACTCGGAAGTGTTGTGGAAGGTCTTCCAGGAAGAGGAGGATGCGTTCTTTAAACTGAACCTGGCAGATATCCTGAAAACCAGCGATCCCTTCCTTGCATACCAGGCGTATGAATCGTTATACCTGGATAGCGAGGGGTATTGCAAACAGCAGGCACTCAAAAATCTGGTCACCCTGAATCCCGGGGAAGCCTCAAACTGGTACCTGGCCGCCATACAGGTTGACGACTGGATGACCGCGAACCTGGCCATGGACAGCCTCATATCCACCCGCCATTTCACTCCCGGAAGAATCACACGGCTCTATCGCAGGTCCGGAACCCCCGAGGTGGTCCGATGGCGGATCATTTATGTGCTGGGGCAGAGACCGGAGATGAACTTTCTGAGTCTCCAGGTGGAGGCACTATCGGATCCGGGATGGCTTGTGCAGAATGAAGCTGCCCTTGGCTTATCACGCAGGCCGCCCGGACTTGTAATTCCTGAATTAAATAAGGTCGAACAGTCCGGGGACCATGAACTGGTCAGCAGGGTAGGATGGGTAAAGAGCCAGTTTGAGGGGGAGTCCTCCCAGGGATTGGCCTCTATGCAACCTTTTAATGGCTATCCCAGGATAAGCGATGTGGACGAAATCAAGGAAATACTAATGGATAAATGCGTGGATACCATCTCATTCAGGAAAGGTGAAATAATAGCGGATATAGGAGCAGGGAACGGGTATCTTGAAGCGATGTTGTCATTATACCATGACGATCTCACCTTCTATATCCAGGACATTGATCCCATTGTATGCAATCACAATAACGTTCAGGAAGTTTTCGACTATTACCAGGAGGTGAATGGCCGGCCATTCACCAACCGGTTTATAACGGTAAACGGTACAGATACTGATACCAGATTACCCGATCATACTTTTGATAAGATCCTTATGCTTTGGACCTATCAGTATCTGAAAAGTCCCAGGGAATTTATTGCCAATCTGAAGGAAAAACTGAAGAATGACGGCCTGTTCTATGTGATCAATCCGGACCAGGATTACGAATTCGGGAAAGCGCTTGCCATGGAATATGGGTGGAATGTGTCAACCGTCGAAAAACAGATCTCTGATATCATCGATTGGGGATTTGAGCTGGTAGGGATCGCCAGGAATTATGAGAGTGGGGAGCGGCCCTATATCATGGTTTTCAAGAAAAAATGAGAATCTCAGGTTAAACCGACCCGGCTTAGAACTCATATTGCCCGGCTAACTAATTTCACATAAACTGTAACCATATAAAATTAATTGCGTAAACATGCTGGAAATGAGCATACAAATACACATCGAATCTTACAGTTTATAACACTCGCTATGAAAAAGGCAGTTCTGGTAACCGTAATTATCTTTGCAATCGGCATCATGATGAGCTCTTGCAACAAGCACACATGTCCCGCCTATTCACAGAACGATACGGAGCAAACCGAGGATGCGGGATAATTATTCCCTCTACCCCTTTATCCTTTTCCAAACCCAGGGCGTAACCAAACGCCTTTTCGGATCTCAGTTCGTTCCTTCCTGTTCGTACTGACCGTTCAGTCCGCGCCCTGATTCAATTCCGGAATTTTCTTCTGAAACAGCATTCAGGCAGATCGATTTGGCCCGCCTCAGCCAGTTCATTCAGGTCATCACTTGCCAATAAGTTTTGAAAGCATAAAGTATCTTTTAACTTTAGTGCTAAATTTTCCGGGAGCTTCGAATTAAATGAAGCTCGTAAGGAATCCACAGGTGCATAAAGGGAAGTGAGTGATAATTTGAAAGGACCTATGAAAACTGTTTCCGTAATTACCATACTTTGGGCAATCTCATTGATTCTTGTCTCATGCAGCAGGGAAGATAAGCTATTTCAGAAGATGCTTCCCGGCCAGACCGGCGTTGACTTCTCAAACCGGATCGAGGAAAACGAAACATTCAATGTCCTTCGCTACGAATACATCTACAACGGGGGAGGCACCGCCATAGGAGACTTTAACAACGATGGGCTTCAGGATCTGTTCTTTACCGGCAATATGGCAACCAACCAGATGTACCTGAACAGGGGTAAATTCCGGTTTCAAAATATATCCGCGATTGCAGGCATTGAAGGAGAAGACAGATGGTGCACCGGATCGGCCGTGGTGGATATCAATAACGATGGCTGGCTTGACCTCTATGTTTGTGCAAGCACCTATGATCCTGAAGAGCGAAGGACCAATATGCTTTTTATCAACCAGGGTTTGAACGGGGATCAGATTCCTGTGTTTAAAGAGATGGCTGAAGCATATGGCGTGGGGGATACCACCCATACGACCACCGCGGCCTTTTTCGATTATGACAACGACGGGGACCTGGATCTTTTCCTTGCTGTGAATCATATAGATCCCCGGATCCACCCAAACGCCTACAAGAATAAAGATGACATCGAGTTAACCTATAATGCGGACAGGCTCTATGAGAGCAGCTTCGACAATGAAAAGGGCCACCCGGTATTCAGAAACGTATCCAAAGCAGCAGGATTCCTGACCGGCGGATTTGCCCTGGGCCTGAGCATCGTGGATCTGAACAGGGATGGCTGGAAGGATATCTATGTATCCAATGACTACCTGGCACCGGACCTGCTCTATATGAACAACGGGGACAGGACTTTTACCGATCGTTCAACCGAGTACCTGAAACACACCTGCCTGTCAGCCATGGGAGTTGACGTTGGAGACGTAAATAACGACGGACTTGCTGACATCTGTGTCCTTGACATGGTTCCGGAATACAACGGCCGCCGGAAAGCCATGGTGCAAACCAATAATTACTCCACCTATGTTCAAAATGAGAAATTTGATTACCCGTACCAGTATGTGCGCAACATGCTGCAGCTTAACCAGGGTTACAGACCTGACAACGGTGAGCTGATCTTCAGCGAGATAGGCCTGTATGCCGGGATCCATGCCACGGACTGGAGCTGGTCGCCGCTGATTGCTGATTTTGACCAGGACGGGTTCAGGGACCTTCTCATCTCCAATGGATTTCCAAAAGACATTACGGATCATGATTTCGGCGAGCTCATGATAGAAAATATGAATACCATATCTGATGAGATTGCTTTAAAGAGTGTTCCTTCCGTCAGATTGCATAATTATGCCTACAGGAACGAGCTGCGAAACCCCGGGGGAATCCCCTCATTTGCAAATGTTTCGGAGGAGTGGGGTATCAAGGAACCCTCATTTTCAATGGGAGCCGTGTATGCTGATCTGGACAATGACGGAGACCTTGATTATGTAGTCAACAACATGAACGACAGTGCATTAATTTATCGCAACAGGGTGGTTGAGAATAAACTGGCAAACACCAACTGGTTGTTTGTGGATTTCAAAGGCAGCAAGGAGAACGTGAACGGCCTGGGCGCCATCATCGAAATATATTATCACGGTCAACAGCAAATGTGGGAAAACTCACCTTACCGTGGATACCTCTCTTCGGTCCAGATGGGGGTTCATTTCGGCCTTGGGGAGGTGGAGGTGCTGGACAGTGTAAGGATCGAGTGGCCGGAAGGGAAAGAACAGCTCCTTTACAATATCTCTGCAAATCAGAAACTGGTGGTTCAATACAAAGACTCATCCCCGGGGAAATCACATCCGACCAAAAGCCAGCAAAGTTATTTTTATGACATTACGGACGAATCAGGGATTGACTATATCCAGCCTGAGGTGGACTTTAATGACTTCAGTGTACAGAAATTGCTGTTGCACAAGCTGTCTCAATTTGGGCCGGGGATTGCCGTATCTGATATAAACAGTGACGGATTGGATGATTTTTACGTGGGGGGATCGCATTTCCACAAGGGAAGGTTTTTTGTGCAGCTGGCTGACGGCAAATTCCGGGAAATGGACCTGCTGCCAGGGAAAGAGGGGCAGGGCAAGCTGGAGGAGGAGCTGGGAGTCTTGTTCTTCGATGCAGACAATGACCGGGATGATGATCTCTACCTGGTTGGTGGCGGATATGAATTTGACATTGGCCACAGTTCCTACCAGGACAGGTTGTTTCGGAATGAAAAAGGGAAGTTTGTTCTTGCAAACGACGCTTTGCCCCAGTTCGCTTCCAGTGGCTCGTGTGTGCGGGCTGCGGATTTTGACAGGGATGGGGATCTCGATCTTTTCGTGGCCGGGCGGGTTCAACCTTCATTCTACCCGCTGCCGGTGGACAGTTATTTGTTGATCAATGATGGCCATGGTAAGTTTACCAATGGAACGGATAAAATTGCCCCCCCGCTGAATAAAATAGGATTGATCAGCGATGCTTTATGGACCGATTATGACAACGATGGCTGGGTGGACCTGCTCCTGGCGGGGGAGTGGATGCCGCTGACCATCCTTAAGAATTCATCAGGACAGTTGAACACTTTACTGCCTATCCAAACCCAGGAGGCGGTTGGATGGTGGAACAGCCTGGCTTCCTGTGATTTCGACATGGATGGGGATATGGATTATGTGGCCGGGAACCTGGGAAGCAATTCGCTCATCCGGACGGGGAAGGAGTTTCCGGTACAACTGTATGTGGGTGATTACAACAACGACAGGGTCCTTGACCTGATCCCGACCAATTACTTTCTGAGCGAGAATGGAGAGATGAAAGAGTACCCTTTCTTCGGACGCAATGAAATGGAAAAACAGATGGTGGATTTTAAAGCTATTTACCCCAAGCACAGGGATTATGGTATGGCCTCCATCGAAGAGGTAATGTCCAGGCTCCCCGAAACCAGGAATATCCCTTTGAAAGCAAATTACCAGAAGACAAGCTATTTAGAAAACAGGGGCAATGGCGTGTTTACCGTAAGGGAACTGCCTGCGGAAGCACAGCTCGCACCCGTATACGCCATCCTGACAGGCGATTTTACAGATGATCAATTGCCCGATATCCTTCTTACCGGGAACGATTTTGGAAATGAGGTGGGAGTTGGGCGTTATGATGCCCTCAATGGATTGTTGCTGGAAGGTGATGGCAGGGGGAATTTCACACCTGTTGCCATGCAGAGAAGCGGGATCCTCATACCGGGTGACGGAAAGAGCCTGGTTTCGCTGATGTCCTCCGATAGTTCCCTGGTAGTGGTTTCTGGTCAAAACCGGGGGGAACTGGGATTGTTCAGGAGGGCAAATCGTGTCCCTTCTGTGGCTCTGGAACCCTATGATTGCGCTGCCATCGTCCATCTGGAAAACAACCGTTCCTACCGGGAAGAGACCCCATATGGGAACAGCTTTTTATCCCAATCCTCCAGGCGGCTTTGGTTGCCAGGCCATGTAAAGAGTGTTGAAATTATTGATTATAAAGGAAATAGAAGGGAAATTATTATTCCAAACTAACGCTGCAACCAAATTACCAGCCGGTTCCCCGGTTTATACCAGTGATTCCGGAAGGGGAGAGGTTCAAAGTTTTCATCAGGAGTCGCAGATACTCTCTTTTTGCTTTGCGGTCTTAATCAACTACTTTTAAAAGATGGAGCCAACCTTGATTTCCCTTCTCCCTTTTCTTATCACCTTCCAGCTTCTGTTTGTTGGCCTCTTTCTGATCTCCCATAAAAAAGGGAACAGGCGCAACAACATTCTTCTCAGTACCATATTTATCTTAATGGCCTGGAATATGGGAGACCTCACGCTGCAAATGAATGGTGTGGTAGTCAAATGGGATTTCCTGCAACACATCGATGACGGCTTTTTTCTTCTCTACGGTCCCATATTATACCTGTATGTCCGGTGCGTCATATTCAAAGATTTCAAATTATCCCGTGCCAGTCTGCTGCATCTGATTCCTTACCTGCTGCTTACTATTTCACTATTCTCCTTCAGAACGCTTACACCCGGTACAGGGGATGAAATCATTAAGAGTGATTTGCCCTGGCAATTCTACTCGATAAGTGCCTTCATGTATGCCCACTTCTTTGTTTATCTCGGACTGACCTACACCTCCCTTTGGAAGTACCGCAAAATCATTAAGAACAAATATTCTCAGATCGATCAAATCAATCTGGACTGGCTTAGTTTCTCGCTTAACACCTTTGGCCTGGTCGCTTTTATATCGCTGATTCACAATTTCATAGCCTTGACAAAAAATGAATATGTGTTTATGGCCACACTGGTTCTTCTGCTCATTTTTATCTTTTACTTCGTAAATAAGGTCATCCTTAAAGCACTCCGGCAACCAGAAATTTTTGCAGGCATTGCTCAAAATGAAACAGACAAATACATGGGGTCGAATCTGACCCCAGGTCAGGTTGAAGAGTATAAAAAGAGGTTACTGGCTTTGATCAGGACTGAAAAACCCTTCCTGAATCCGCAGGTGAATCTTGCCGAATTGGCTGAAAAACTATCCGTATCCACCAAGCACCTTTCTCAGGTAATCAATCAGTCTTTTAATAAAAGCTTTTTCGATTTCATAAATGCATACAGAATTCAGGAAGTTCAGCAAATCCTGAAAGATTCCATGGATGATAAGCTGACCGTTCTGGAGGCCATGTACGAGGCGGGATTCAATTCTAAATCTTCTTTCAATACCGCCTTTAAAAAAGAGACAGGGCAAACACCCACCGAATTCAGGAAAAATATGTAACAAATGCGTTCGACATCCTGATATCGGTCGATCGGGATTAAAATAGTTGAGATACTTGTTGTATCATTTTAAAACTTGAAATCATGCAACAAGAAACAAATTCAAACTACCCATCAAATGCGTTCGGACGTTTTTGGATGAAGGTTCCGCTGGTCGTCCGCTCCATACTATCAGGTTTTGCTGTCACATCTATAGGTGTAGGCAGCTGGGTACTTCTGGTAGAGAACATCCCTGCTCCCTGGTCGGTTGTTCCCATGGCCGCAATTCTAATTTTTTACTGGATCTATTTCGGTGGCAAGTGGAAACCTTCAAACACCCAGGTTTTCCGCCGTTTTTGCATGCGGAAATCCAGGCTGAAAAGACCCGCATGGATCTGGAGTTTACTGGCTGCTTCACTCATTATCCTGTTTATCAATTCAGTCGGGATATTTACGTTTCGGATATTTGAGTTTCAGCCTGATGTATTTAAGACGGCCAGGTTCCTGAATGATTTAGCCCCCTGGAAGGCCTGGCCGGTTATCCTGATGGCATCACTGGTGGCGGGAATATGCGAGGAAATCGGCTATCGGGGATATATGCAGGCACCACTGGAACAAAAATATGGCCCAGTGGCGGGCATTTCTATTACCTCACTGGTGTTCGCTGTTGCCCATTTACACCAGGCCTGGGCCGGCGGCATGCTCGGAATGATAGTAATCTTTGCGGTCTCCTTTCTGATCGGGTATCTGGCCTATTCGAGCAAATCGCTTCTTCCCGGCATTGTAGCCCATGTTTCATTTGATATTATCAATTTCTCCTACTGGTGGTCCGATGTGGTCGGTACCTTTGAACGCAAGCCCATCAGCATGACAGGTGTCGACAACCACTTTATTATAACGGTTCTGCTGGTACTTCTGTCAACCATTTTATTTATTGCTACCATCAGGAAATTATTGAAACTGAAAGGTCCGGCAGATTTGGCATAGGGATCGAACTTGCCAGAAGCTGCAAATCTGAAAAAGATGAGGTGGTCGCAAATTGCGGCCACCTGCAGCAGGGAGGATAGTTAAGCAATGAATCCTGCTTCAAAAGTTCTGAAAAATTGAAAGAAATATGAGTATTATTGAAGTCCAAAAGTAAAGCATCCAATTAAGGAGGGAATAAACAGTTTCAAAATCTGTATTTTTACTTATTCGATTAATTCAGACATTATGAGCAAGACAGCATTAATCTTCAGCCCGGAAGGTGGAAACGTTAATTACGTTACAAATAAGCTGGGAGCTTTGATCGGAAATGATAAAGTTGATATAATTCCGGTTAAAGAAGTTGAAAAAGGAGATTTATCCAAATATGATCAGGTTATTCTTCTTGGTTCTACTGTTGGAGCAGATCACTGGA
>JAHEEC010000248.1 GCA_024640885.1 Bacteroidota bacterium
CAGGCCGTTTATCTGAAGCACGGGAACTATTATGAACTGGATAAGGCGGGACAGGAGGCGTTCCTGGTGGACTATTTCGCGATAGACAGGGATTTTCCGGAGGATCTGGCCACCGTGAAGGATGCGGTGGACCACATCGACCACATCGTGGAGGTGGCAGGAATAGACCACGTAGGCATCGGCACCGATTTTGACGGTGGCGGGGGCCTGGCGGATTGTTTCGATATTAGCCAGATGGGAAACATCACCCTGGAGCTGGTCAGGCGCGGTTATACGGCCGAAGAGATCAAGAAAATCTGGGGCGGAAACCTCACCCGGGTATTCAGGGAGGTGGAGGCTGCAGCCATTTGATCTGCGGTATGTGAGGAGTTAAAAAAAGGGACGCCCCTGAGAGAGGCGCCCCTTCAAAATAAACCAACTAACTAAAACTACTGCTACGCTTTCAATCTTTTTGAAACTTCTTCCCAGTTGATCACATTCCAGAAAGCCTGGATGTAATCGGGTCTGCGGTTCTGGTAATTCAGGTAATATGCGTGCTCCCACACATCGATGGCCAGCAGCGGGGTACCTTTCACCTCTGCCAGGTCCATGAGGGGATTGTCCTGGTTGGGTGTGGATGAGACCACCAGAGACCCATCAGCCTTTTTCACAAGCCAGGCCCAGCCTGAACCAAACCTGGTGGCTGCAGCGGTGCTGAACTGGGTCTTGAAATCTGCAAATGATCCGAATGCCCCTTTGATGGCTTCAGCCAGCGCTCCGGTGGGTTCGCCACCGCCTTTGGGACCCATTACGGCCCAGTATAAATTGTGGTTGTAATATCCACCTCCATTATTTCTAACGGCTGCGGGTTGTGATGAGATGGTGGCGAAGACCTCTTCCACTGTTTTTCCTTCAAGGGCGGTACCCTCAACCGCTTTGTTGAAATTGGCGGTATATGCTGCATGATGCTTGGAATAATGGATCTCCATGGTCCGTGCATCAATGTGAGGCTCCAAAGCGTTATAATCGTAACTTAATTCAGGTTGCTTAAATGACATGTTGTAAGGGTTTTAATATTTATAATTCCTTTTATTTAGATACAGTTTAAATAACGCATGAGGCAGGGATTTGTTCACAGGGATCGGTGGGAATTTTTGAAATTTCTTGCCTGATCTACGAGACCTGGCGTGGCAATTTCTGTTGTGCAACATTCATGTTTCAGTCACCACAGTGGAAAACATGAGATTTCCCAGCCTTTTTCAGCATTTGATTCTTTTTCTTGTCTTTACAAACTGCTGTAAAATATGTGTGATGACCACGCTTATCGGTGTATATTTGCCGTTGCGTAACGCCGCGCAGCAGAGCTGCGAGTCATCAGGTCATTAAGCTGAAAGCGGTATAGTTTGATGTTGAAAGTTGAATATTGAAAGTTGGAAAGTCACTTTTAAAAAGATACATATATGCCAAAAGGTATTTACAAGGTTTCGGATCCGGTCAATGAGCGCGTAAGGAATTATGCGCCGGGGACCCATGAGCGTGAAACATTGAAGCAGGAGATTGAATCCCTCCGGTCGCAGGTAATGGATATTCCCATGGTGATCGGTGGCAAAGAGGTGAGGACTGGAAACCTGGTCCCCATCCATCCCCCCCATGAAAGGAAACACCTGTTGGGCCATTTCCACAGGGGAGATGCCAGCCATGTGAGGATGGCCATTGAGGCTGCCCTTCAGGCCAAAGCAAAATGGGCGGCCCTCTCCTGGGAGCACCGTGCCTCCATATTCCTGAAGGCTGCCGAGCTGATCGCCGGGCCCTATGGTGACACCGTCAATGCCGCCACCATGCTCGGACAATCCAAGAACGTGATGCAGGCTGAGATCGACAGTGCCTGTGAGATGGCCGATTTCCTGCGTTTCAACGTGAAGTACATGACCGAGATCTATGAGCAGCAACCCTACTCCCCAGAAGGCATCTGGAACAGGGTGGAGCACCGTCCGCTGGAAGGTTTCGTTTTTGCCCTCACCCCCTTTAATTTCACCTCCATTGCCGGCAACCTGCCCACGGCACCGGCCCTGATGGGCAACACGGTGGTCTGGAAGTGTTCCAATACCCAGGTCTATTCGGCCAAGGTGCTGATGGACGCCTTTGTGAAGGCGGGTGTCCCGGCCGGGGTGATCAACCTGATCTTTGTATCCGGTCCTGTGGCCGGGGAGGAGATCTTCTCACATCCAGACTTTGCAGGGATCCATTTTACCGGTTCCACCGGGGTGTTCCAGCAAATGTGGAAAACCATCGGCAACAACATCGGGATCTATAAATCGTACCCCCGGATCGTGGGTGAGACAGGTGGGAAGGACTTTGTCTTTGCACACCCGTCGGCCGAGGTTCATGCGCTGGTGGCAGCACTGGTCCGGGGCGCCTTTGAATACCAGGGACAGAAGTGCTCGGCGGCCTCCAGGGCCTATATCCCGGTGAGCCTCTGGCCGGAGGTGAAAGACCTGATGGGAAAGATGATCAGCGGGATCAAAATGGGTCCCCCGGAGGATTTCACCAACTTTTTCAATGCAGTGATCGACGAAGCCACCTTTGATAAGCTGGCTGGTTTTATCAACCAGGCCAGGAAGGATAAGGATGCCGAGGTGCTGTTCGGCGGAGGGTATGACAAATCGGAGGGATTCTTCATCGAACCCACGGTCATCCTCACCACCAATCCGAA
>JAHEEC010000249.1 GCA_024640885.1 Bacteroidota bacterium
GGAGGGGTTTCAGGCTGTGAAAGGAGCCGCCGCCCTGAGGGATCTACTGCTGGAGGTGCGGGACAGGGTGACCATGAACCAGGAGGATTATGACTTGCTGGTGTCATCGGTGGGTTATGAAATTGAGTTATTCAGGATGCTGGATTTTTACAGGCAGTATTTCATGAATTATTACAGGTGGATCGATACGGGCGATCTCCATTCCAAGAGTGCTTATAAAATTGCCATGGGGCGGTTCAAAGCAGTGATTACCGACTACGAAGCCAGGCATGAAGGAGATTTGAATTCAATGGGAATGGATTTTGAAGAGGTGAGGTCAGGGATTGGAATCGCTGAGCGCACGGCCCTTTCAGTGAGGGTGGCACAGATCGTGGTGGTGGTGGCCCTCTTCCTGCTGGTGATGGGGATCCCAGGATTTATACGGGAGAGGGACCAGCGAAGGTTCGCTGGCAGCCTCTATTTCGATGCATTGTTCCGGCCTGCCCGCATGGGCGATGCCGATTCCTATCACGGGACCGGCAGGCTGCTGTTCTTCATGGTTTTGCTCTATATCCTAGGTTTGCTGGCATTCTCTTCATTTGAATCTTTCTGGTTCCCCCTGACCGTGGGCACAATGGGCTTCATCTTTATATTCCCCTTGGCGATGCTGCTGAACAGGGGAGCGGGTTTGAGGAAGGTCCTGATCACCCTGCTGGCCCCAAAGCTGGTCATCATGGTCTGGATCCTCGGGGCAGTGGCTGTCCGGGGCCCCATGTTTTTCTGGTACAATATATGGGTGTCAGACCTTTTTAAACTAATCCTGCTTTCAATCCTTTTTATGTTGATCTTCAGGAAGTTTCATCTTTATGTGGTGCTTGCACAGCGGTGGGGAAAGAGGAACCTGGCAGCTTCTGCTTCCATTGTATTCCTGGTGACGGGCCTCCAGCTCATCGTGGCCGGGCTTGTGCTTCATTTTGTGGGACTGGAAAAAAGTCTTACCGTGCTGAACAATGAATTGCTGGTGCTGCCGGGCGGACTCTCAAAGATCATGGGGATTACCACCCACCTGGGAATTCCGCCCGCATTGCCGGGCTGGATCATCGGCTCTGCTTCCTGCATTGCCCTGGTTTCACTGCTGGTTTTGCTTTTTCATCCAAACAAAAGAAAATCCACCGGTTTCGGCATCTCCTGATCATTTCTCCGGCTCCATTTAGATTCATTTTGGATTAGAAAAGGGATTTGTTTTACATAGATGTTTTTTAACTTTCGGCTTTATTAAAGGAACACCCTACAACATCACTGAAAATGTCACGTGCCCGTAACGGATTATATATTGGGATCCCCATGCTGATCATGGCAGTGGTCATCCTGGTCGTCTTTGTCCCTTTCCATTCGCAGCCTCCACAACCACAGGACCTTCAAATTGCCGAAGTGGAGATTGGAAATGTGGTCCACTCCTTCACCGGAGAAGGGATCGTGGTGCCGCAGAGTGAGGTGATCATACTGAGCCCTGCTTCCAGCATCATCAAAGAGATACTCAAAGAGGTGGGAAGCCATGTGGATGCTGCCGAGCCCATTATCATCCTGGACCCCACTCCCATCCAGAGGGAGATTGAGAACATCAGGGATCAGCTGGAGGTCAAGCAGAATGCACTCAGGAAAAACCAGCTGAACGCAAGAAGTACCAAGGTGGACCTGGATTACAATGTCCAGGTGAAAAACCTTCGGATCGCCTCCCTCAAGTCAGAGCTTACCGACGAGGAGCAGTTGCTTGAAGTTGGGGGGATCTCCCCTGCGAAATTCGAGAAGACCCGGCAGGAGCTTGAACTTGCCGAAAAGGACCTGTTGATGCTCAAGGAGAAGAACCTCATCCAGCTTCAACAGCTGGAAGCGGACGAGGAGGGATTGCGCCTGCAGATCGACATGCAGGAGAAGGTGCTGGCCACCAAGGAAGAAGCATTGGGCAAAATGATCATCCGGGCGCCTTCGGCCGGGATTATCCTTTCCATCAGGGGAAAAGTGGGGGAGAAGGTAGATTCTGACCGCCTGCTCATTGAGATGTCGGACCTTACTAATTTTAAGATCCAGGGCAAGGTGGACGATGATTTTTCGGAACAGGTGAAGACCGGTACAAAAGTGTATGTGGGGATTGATGATGAAAAACTGACCGGTGTGGTGGGATCCGTGAGCCCGGTCATCCGGGACCGCATGATCGATTTCGATGTGAACCTTTACCAGAGCAACCATTTTAAACTGAGACCCAACCTCAATGTCTCCCTGGAGGTGGTGCTGACCGAACAGGACAGCGTCATGCGCATCCCCAATGGCTCTGCACTGAGCCGGGGACGGGAACACCAGGTTTATGTGATTGAAGGGGGAAAGTTGGTTCCACGGCAGATCATAAGCGGACTCCGGACCGAGGCCTGGGTGGAGGTGGTGGAAGGATTGAAGGCGGGTGACCGGGTAATTCTCACCGATCTCTCTTCTATCAAGGATCTGGATGAGCTGGACATAAACTGATTTCTGTAGGGCATGTTAAGAAGACTCCTGATTTTATTCCTCATATTGGCAGTCCCCGGGCTTCGGGGGCAGGACACCCTGAAGGTTTCATTGAGCCTTCGAAATGTAGTTGACCTGGCCATTTCGCAATCCTCCTCCGTAAAGTATGTCCAGAACAGGGATGTAAATTACTACTGGCGCTGGA
>JAHEEC010000004.1:0-13387 GCA_024640885.1 Bacteroidota bacterium
CCGGGTCAGCGAATCCACCCTGGAGCAGCTCGATTGTGAAGATTTCGCCGAAGAGAAACCCTTCCGGTTCCAGCCCTTTAAAATCATTAAAGAGAAGAGATTCTTCAAAAAACTGAGGGAGCGAAGGAAAAGGTAATGGTCTCCGGGGAATGGGGAGAGGGAATCGGGG
This sequence comes from Bacteroidota bacterium, assembly GCA_024640885.1. GTDB lineage: Bacteria > Bacteroidota > Bacteroidia > Bacteroidales. The sequence continues at coordinate 170 of JAHEEC010000004.1, forward strand.
AACGGGTAATTTTGGATCCGGGATCCGGGGATCCTACAGGTCATGGAGCCATGCGATGTCCCTTGAGAGGTTCATCTCATGTTTTTTGGTGACCCTCAGCAGGTTGGAGAAGACCTCCGAGACCCGCTCGTTGTCGATCTCCTGCACCAGGGTGGTGTAGAAATTGATCAGGCACTGGTCGAAATGGAGGGCGGCATCCAGCACATCGTAGGTATCCGGGGGGGTGTGCATGTTCAGGTTTTGCCTGCACTCGCAGAAAATATCGGTGGGCAGCCAGGGCACGAACTTCACCCAGGCGTTCATGATCCGGTTGGGGGTGGCTTTCCTGTATTTCTCCAGGTACTCGGCCATGAAGGATTCACCCTTGCTCAAATATTCAAGCAGCAGGTTGACCCGCTCATCCTTTACCCCTGCTTCCAGGGCGAGGAAATAGCTGCTCAGTCCCCCGTGGTATTGCTCGATGAGCTCGATAATATCTGAAACTTTTTTGAACATTTCGCCCTGTTTTTACAATGGTTTTCATTCACTGTAAAGGTACGAAACCGGGGAGGCGGAATTCCACTATTCCGGCAGAATGAATACAACCAGACCATTGATACAGGACAAGTGAAAAGTGTGGTTCCGGCAATAGATCCATTGACGGATCCGGGCCTCCCGGGTTATTCAGGCGGGGGGCTTTTCATCCCGCGCGGCTGATCTGCTCCAGGCGGTTGTGGTCAAGGACCTCGATCTCCTTCCCCTCCACCCTGATGAGCCCGCTTTTGTCAAATTCCGAAAGGATCCTCACGGCGCTTTCCATGGAGATGCCGGCCAATTCGGCCAGGTCCTTGCGTGTGAGGTAGTCATAGATCCTGCGCAGCCTGAATCCCGGCTGGTCCAGGTAGAAAAGCACATCGGCCATCCTTCCCGGCAGCCTTTTAAATCCCAGGGTCTTGATCTTTGCATAGGCATGGTCATAGCTCCTGCAGTACCATTTGGCGATCTCGTAGGCAAAGGTCCCGCTTTCTGAAATCAGGTCCCTGACCATGTCCCTCTCCACCGAGCAGACCAGGCAATCGCTCAGGGCCATGGCCGAATAGGAATAGGTCACGCAACCGCAGATGGATGCCAGTCCCAGGAAATCGCCTGGCCGCAGGATCTTCACAATGATATTCCTGCGGTCCGGGCCCTCCACGAACACCTTCACAAATCCCTCCAGGACGGTCTTCACCCCCGAAGGGAACCCGCCCTCCTTGCACAGCATCTCCCCTTTCAGGTAGCGGACCCTGACTTTCTGAACCTCCTGGAACTGTATATCTTCCGGGATCAGTTTTTTCAGGCACTTCACATCCAGGGTACACGTGTGGCAGGTGACAGCCTGGTCGTTCAGATCCATTGCATGATTCTTTAGCAGTATGCGTGTAACCGGCAATTCCCTCCCGGTCACCCGTTAAACAAAATTAAATGAATAATTCCGTGTCCTCCTATTCTGCCGGCCTGTTTCTATGAGAAAAGGCCCTAAAACATACCACGGGGATGAAATGCCCTGTGGTGCTATGCTCCGGGCTTTTCCCTGAAATCGGAACGAAGGTGAAGGTCCCTCTGGGGGAATGGGATCTCAATGCCGGCTTCTTTAAGCTTGAGGTTGATGGTCACATTGATCTCGCTCTCCACCGCCAGCCTGTCCGCAATATCGCTCCAGGCCAGCAACCTGAAATCCAGCGAGCTGTCGCCAAATCCAACAAAATAGGCTTTGGGTTCAAGGTTCTTGTCCACCAGTTTATGTGCGGAAGCAATGGATTCCAGAAGGGCGATCACCTTTTCCGGATCGGTACCGTAGGCCACCCCCACCCTCAGGTCCATGCGCCGGTTGGTATCTGAAAGGGTCCAGTTGATCATCTGGTCTGAGATCAGGTTGCCGTTGGGAACGATCACCTCAGCCCCGTCAAAGCTCCTGACCGTGCTGGACCTGAGCCCGATCTTCAGCACGATGCCCATGAGTTCGCCCACCTGGACCGTATCTCCTACCTTGATGGGCCTTTCAAAGGCCAGGATGAGTCCCGAGACCATGTTGTTGAAGATGTTCTGCAACCCGAATCCGATCCCCACCGAAAAGGCCCCCAGGACGATGGAGAGGTTGGTGAGCTCCATACCGGCCGCTGCAGCAGCCAGGAAAAATCCACCACTGATCAGGGCGATCCTCAGGAGCATGACGATGGTACCGGGGACCCCCTTGGCAGTTTCGACCCTGGCAAATACGTCCTTTTCAAGGATCCGGGTGATTATCCTCGAGATCACAATGGAGAGCCAGATCACAAAAATGAAGATGAGGATGCTTTGCAGGGTGATCTCCACGGCCCCCAGCTTCCAACCATCTTTAATCACCCCTTCACCCCAGGTAAAAATTACCTCCTTGACCCTCAGGACCCTGAGGGAGGCGACGACGCAGAAGATCCATAAAAGCACGTGGATCAGCCTGACCGTTTTCCTGTAGATCATTTCAAAGTCTTCCCTCACCACGTTCAACTGCTGAAGGGTGTTGCCTGCCAGCAGCAGGTAAACAAGCGAATCCGCTACCCGGGTGGTCAGGAATACGGCCACCAACAGGATAAAGATCCGGATGGGTGCAAGGGTGAGGAATTCGGCAAGCCTGAAGGCTCCCACCAGGTTGGCGATGATTGAAACAGCCAGGAACACGGTGAATGCGATGATGGTGGCACGCAACAGGTTGTAAACGATCCGGTTCTTGATCACCCCGGCAGCCGGACGATGCTTCAGCATCCAGGCAAAGAGCAGGATCCCCATGATGGAAAAAAGCATAAGCAGGATCCGCAGGACGATGTCCGGGAAAAACATGAACTCGTACACAAAGGTGAGCAGGAAGACCGCGGCCAGGAAGTTGTACCACGGTTTTACATGCACATGGAACATGCGGGTTACAAAGATGAGCGTGGGAACGGTCAGCAGAAGGAAGTTGAAAGCCCAGAGGGTATGGGGCAGGTCCGGAAAAATAAACCTGATCAGCACCGTGGTCAGGAAGATTGAGCTGAGTACCGGGGCCCTGATGAGAATGAGGTGGTATACCGATACCTCAAACTGTTTCTCCGAAATCAGCCTCCTGTAATTTGCTTTGTACCATGAGGTCAGGATCACCATGGCCACCAGGAAAAGGGCCACCAGGATAAAACGGCCGGCAAATTCCTTGGTGAACACCTGCAGGTCCGCCTTCATGGAGATGGAGATCTGGTCCAGGTGGCTCTGTACGATGTTGGGATCCTTCAGGCTCGAAAGATCCTTGAAAAAGCCAGGCATATCCCTGGTGAACAGCGTGGCTTTCAGGGTCAGTTTCTGGTCACTGACCTGTTGTTGCAGCAATTCCAGTTTCACGTTCCTGTCCGACAGCTGGTCCTGCTGCACCAGCAGCAGATCAAAATCGGCCAGCAGCAGGGTTCGTACCGAATCGATACCCCCGGTGATGGAGTTGATCCTGTTGATGATGGCCCCGGAGATCTCCCCGGACCCGGACCCTTCCAGGGTTTTCTCCCACCTTCTCCTGGTCTGGAGCAGTGCCCTGGCCGATTCCTCAATTTCATTGGTCCGTTTTGACAGGCTTTTCTGCAGGGTGGAGATCCGGTCCTGGTAATATGCCGCGTTGAGATTGACGTTTTCCAGGTTCCTCATACCTGTCCCCTTCATGCTCGCAAGGGTGGTATCGCTGAAAAAAAGGTCCAGTTCGTTTCTCAGGGAGTCAACCTCCCGGGTCAGCTCCTCTTTTTCAGCAGGGGTCAGGAGCTTCTTTCCCGATTCGTTGATCTGGAGCAGGGATTCGCTGGAAATCCTCGTGATCTCTGTGAGGGGAATTGGCTGGACCTGCACAGAGTCGTCCGCCTCCCGGGGCTTTTGCTCCCTGGTTTCAGGTGCAAACGGGTTCTGCGCCTGTAGCAGTAATGTGAAGGAGAGAAGCAGCAGGGAGACCAGGAGAGGGATGGATCTTCTTATTTTCATATCATCAGGAAAAGGTTACCCTAAATCTACAAAAAAACCGCGGAGAACCCCTACCATGGTCTCTCCGCGGATCGCCCCGGGGGGCATGATTCAATCAGAAGGATCTTATTCAGCGGCGGTGGCACTCCCTCTTTCGCCGGTCACACCCGCCATTCCATTCATTTTCTCCTCGAACTTCTTTTTCCATTTATCACCGTATTTACTGGGGAATGGGTGATGGTGCCCGGGATGGTGGGATGAATGGCCCTTCCCCATGCCCGAAAAGAGGATCTTGGAGAGCACCAGCAGTCCCAGGGTCTGCCAGTAGGTGACCACCGGTCCGCTGAACAATTCGGGAACCAGCCAGTTCCACAGCCACATTACCGCAAAAGTAAATGCGATCAGTCCCGCCACTCCGAAGAGGACAAATTTTCCGTAATAAAAGAATCTACCTGTTTTCATAGTTATCCTGTTTTTATCTGTTCATATAGAAATTTCAATTGTTCCCTGAGGAATGTCACCGCATACCTCTTCCTGGAAAGCAGTGTATTGATCCCCTCGCCGGTGAGTTCAGAGATCTCCTTAAAGCTTAAATCTTCGAATTCGTTCATGATAAATACTTCCCGCTGGGCCCGGGGAAGCCTGTCCAGGCACGTTTCAATGGCCTCCCAGATCACCCCCCTCATGTACTCATCCTCGGGGTTCCTGGTGAGCGCTGGCAGGATCTCCTCCAGCATCAGCGGACCCTCCCCGGGATCCCTGGCGGCCACCTGCCGGCCGGAGCGGACCTCTGTCTTTCTTTTCCGGAAGTGATCGGTGATCCGGTTGCGGGCCACGGTGAAGAGCCAGGAGGTGATCCTGTTCAGTGAACGGATGTCATCAAAACCGGTGGTCAGCTGGTAAAGCACATCCTGCATGATATCCCGGGCATCCTCCTCATCGCTCACCCTGCTCCGGATAAAATTCAGGAGCCTTCCCTGCTCCTCCTTCACCAGGTCATCCAGGTATTGTTTTTCAGCTGCGGTCATTTTGTGGTTTTACCCTTTTGGTACTGTAGACGATCGGGACGGTAAAATATTTTAACCGGACCGGTATTTGCACTATTTTACCCCGGAATAATGGATACTGCGGGAAATACCGGGCACCTGAAAATAGTAAATTGTGAATGGTTTGCCATATCTTTAGGAGATGATCTTCCACTGGAGAAATCTGACCGGGCCCATCGCCAGAGTTATCCTGACTCTCCTGAATCCATGAAAATATATACCATCGGAAAATGGAGCTTCTGGGGGATCGCCCTTTTGATCCTGGCCCTGCCGGTCTCCAGGCACTGGAGGCTGCTGGTGACAGGGAAACGGGCGCCCGGTACCGTCATGCAATATTCCCGGTTGTGGCATGAGCACTGGAACGGCGAGTCGACCATTGCCTATGCCAGCGAGGTCCTTTTCCAGGTGGAAGGGGAGCCCGTTGTGACGCACGGGCCGCTGAATTTCCAGTACGAACCCGGCCGTGAACTCCACGTGGTGTACAATCCCAAAGACCCTTCCAGGAATTGTATCATGACCTTTTCAGGATTATACCTGACCAATTACACCGCCCTCCCCGTCATCCTGTTTGTGCTGTGGGGGGCCTTTTACCTTTCGTTCAATACCCTGACAAAAAAATACAGATAATTGATGATGACCATGAAAATAAGAAGAATACCGAGCCCCGGGACGGGGGTGACAAAGATGTGGATAATCAGGATGGCTTGCCTGGTGGCGCTGGGCGCGCTCGTTTCTCCGGTTGCCGCCGGGGTGACAAAGATCACACCCGGCATGGATGACGGGGCCATCAATAAAGTGCTGAACGCGGCCCGTCCGGGCGACACCCTGCTCTTCCTCCCGGGTACATACAGGGGACCCTTCCGGCTGAAGAACCTACACGGAGCGGAGAACCTGCCGGTGGTCCTGCGGGGGCTCACCAGGGAGCAGGTGGTGATCGACGGGCAGAGTGCCCCGGGGATGAACCTGGATCACCAGGCGTTCCTGCTGCAGGATTGCTCATGGATCACCATTGAAGGTTTCACCATCAGGAACTGCTGGACGGACCTGGTCCGTGCGGAGGAAACCTCCTACCTCACCCTGAGGAATTGCGTGATGACAGGTGGAAAACGGGCCCTCTTTGCCACCGGGCGCGGAAGCCACCATTTCCTGGTGGAGGGTTGCCACTGGCAGCAGGATGAACGGGTCTGGACCCATGAGGGCGATTATTCCTGGGAAGAGATCCACCACGGGATCCACAAACATTACAACGGGAGCATTTTCCAGGGAAGCGGGATCAGCGGGGTGTTCGTGGTCCGGGACAACCTGGTGAGGAATACCTTCAATGCATTCCGGCTCTCCCAGATCAACGACGGAGAGATGGACCTGCTGGCCTGCACCAACGGGGAGGTATACCGGAATACCGTCTACAACACCTCCGACAATGTGTTCGAGCCCGAGGTGCACGCCATGAACCTGCACTATTACCACAACCGGATGATCAACTGCCACGCTTTTCTCTCCATCACCGAGGTGGGCGGCGGGGAGATCTATATCTACGGGAACACCGCCGTGAGCCTGCCCGAATCGGAGGACGGCTGGACCGTTTACAAGATCTCCAGCAACGAACGGGCACTCACCATGCCCATGTATATCTACAACAACAGCTGGCAGGTCGATTTCGACATCTACGGCCGTCCGGGTTCAGTCCGGGTGAACAACCACCTCAGGCACTTTAACAATGCGGCCTTTTCAGAGAAATCCGACACCTTTGGCATTTACACCCTGGGAGAGGACAACCGGTTTGATTATGACTGCTCCAACGTGCCTTTCCCCCGGTGGTTCACGGGCAGCGGGTTTGAAACCCACGGCCTGGTGGCCGACCCCATGTTCAGGGATCCCTACAACGGTGACTTCCGGCTGGAGCCCGGATCGCCCTGTGTGGACCGGGGCATCTACGATGAAAAACTGATCATGGGCTTCGCGGGTTCCGCTCCCGATATGGGGGCCTACGACAACGGGGAACTGGTCCAGGGTCCTCCCTTCCGGCACATGACCCCCGAAGCGGAAGTGCCCTACCGGGAGATGCCCAGGATCACCCGCCATGCCTTTGAGGAAGGCCGCCTCACCCTGTGGTTCTCCATGCCCCTGGAGGAGGAGTCGGTGAAGGCCACCGGGTTCAGCCTCACCATTGGCACCCGGTCCATGGACCTGGAGGTGGAAAGCTTATCCGGCGACGGGTACCGCCTGACCCTCGATGCGGGGAAAGGTTTGAACCTTGCTCCGGAGCTTCAGGAGGGCCCGGCCCGGCTGTGGTTGTCAGGGTGGCCCCTGGGAAGGAACGGGATGCAGGCAACCTCATGGGCCTCCTCCATCCCGGTCCGGGTGAAGGCAGGGACCCTTCAGACCGCCAGGAATGTGGCCGATAAGATCATCCGGGAAACCTCGTTCGACTACAGGATGGTGCCCATGGATTTCAATGTGGGCATCACCCGCCTGGAACTCCCCGGCCAGGCGCAGGGGGATGCATCCTCATCCGGGATCGGGTCTTCATCCGGGATCGGGTCTTCATCCGGGATCGGGTCAGACCAGGCACAGGTACCGGCTGCCTGGTACGGGCATATGGCATACCAATCTCAGCAGGATACGGCTGGCATCCTGGGGCTCTCGTTCCGGGGCCGGGTCAGGCTCATGCTGAACGGAGAGGTCATATTCGAGGGATCCTCCCCTTCGGTGGAACTGCAGGAATTCACCTACAACCGGTTCCGGTTCCAGCACAGGATCCCCGTGCAGTGGCTCCGGGGAGAGAATCCCATCATGGTGAAGTGTGATGCGGGCGGGGGGCCTGCCACGCTCCTCCTGCTCCCGCTGGACGGAATGGATTCGGGGGACCCCCTGGTCACCCCTTTGCCTGCCACACGGGAAGCGCCCCCGGGAAGCTGGATCACCTGCGGACCCTGGGAGGCGGTCCCCGGTGCAGGCACCGGTTCGGTCATGGACCGCACCTTCCCCCCGGACCACGGGTACAGGGATTATTATATGAATGAAGGGGATGTACTGGGATGGAGCCTGCAGGAGGTGCCCCTCCTGAGGGAGCTGGTCATCCCGGAAAAGAATTCCTATACAAGGGATGCCTATGCCGACTGGCACTACGCCAACGGGGGCACCATGCTGGGGATCCTGTCGCTCTACCAGGTCACGGGAGATGAACGGTACCTGGAGTTCGTGAAACAATTTGCCGCGAACATGCTGGAAAACAATGGCTATTTCCGGTGGCAGTATTTCAACCTCCACGCCATGCGCGGAAGTTTTCACAGGGTCCACCGGAACACCATGCTGGATGATACGGGCGGCCCGGCCATTCCTTTCGCAGCGCTCCGGCTTATGGATCCGGATGCGGATGCGGCGGGCTTCGATGAGCTGCTGCAGGGGATCCTGGATTATGTAATGAAGGGGCAGGAACGGCTGGCCGACGGCACCCTCAGCCGGCCCGAGCCGGAAGCGGCCACCGTGTGGGCCGACGACCTCTTCATGTCGGTCCCCTTCCTCCTTAGGATGGCAGCCGTCCTAGGGGAGCCCGCGCTTTATGACGAGGTGGCCGGCCAGGTGATCCGCTTCAACAAACACCTCTCCGATCCCGAAACAGGACTCTACTTTCACGGCTGGTATGACAACCGGGGGGAGCACACCCCGGTGAGGTGGGGCCGGGCCAACGGATGGATCGCATGGGCCACCAGCGAGGCCCTGCTGCACCTGCCCGCGGATCACCCCGGGTACAAAACCATCCTGAAGATCTACCAGGAGCACATGAAGGCCCTGGCCGCAATCCAGGATGCTTCAGGGATGTGGCACCAGGTGCTGGACCATCCCGAAACCTTTCTGGAGACCTCGTGCACCGCCATGTTCACACTGGCCATGGCCCGGGGGGTGCGCAATGGCTGGCTCGGTGAAAAATACCGGGAACCTGCCCTCAGGGGCTGGCAGTCCGTTTCGAAGAAGATCGGGGAAGAGGGAACGGTCAGTGACATCTGCAGGGGCACCGGGATCGGGGACGATGTGGCATTTTACGAATCCCGCCAGCGGTTCGACCACGATCCAAGGGGACTGGGCGCCGTGCTGACCGCGGGGTGCGAGATCTCCCTCCTTGAGGCTCAATAACCATCCTGCTCCTCCAAAGGTTCCGTAAAGCACCAACAGCTCGTTCGGTACCTCGTTCGGTAGCTCATTCGGCATCTCGTTCAGCACCTCCATCAACCCCTCAGGGTTTTTACGGGCTGTTTTTCGTGGTCAGGGGGTGGTGGTGCGGTTCACACCATTTTTGTAGACCTGCAGGATCTTCATGTGTTCCAGCTCGGGATCCAGCATCACCAGGTCCGCCGGTGCGCCCACCTGGATGCCTGAACGCGACGCCTGGTTCATGAGCCGGGAGGGGTGCAGCGATCCCATCTCCCATGCCCTGGCAAATCCTTCCATGCCCGATATTTTTTTGACCCCCTCCAGGAGGGTTCCCGCCGATCCCGCCAGCAGGTCAGGGTTGCCGTCGCGGTGAAGCTTGCCCTCCGGGGTAAGCCGGATCCTGCCCGCGGCCGGGGAGTCAAAGATACCTGGCTTCAGACCGGTATAGGGCATCCCGTCGCTGACCAGGATAGAGTTCTTGTTCTTGGCCAGGATGAATACCTTGAGTACCTCGTCGGGCAGGTGAAATCCGTCCGCGATCATGCTGGCATAGAGCCGTTCATCGGCCAGCTGGTCCCATATGTAGTTGGGATGCCTGGGAAGCTCGGGATGACACCCGTTCCCCAGGTGGGTGGAGAGTGAGGCGCCCGCATTCACGGCTCGCCTGATATCCCCGGAGGATGCTGCTGTATGGCCGATGCCCACCACAATACCCATCTCCCGGCAGGCCCCGATAAACTCCTCGCTGCCCGGCAGTTCGGGAGCCATGGTCACGATCCTGATAAGCCCGTCCGCCTCCTCCTGCCAGCTCTTCAGAAGGGAGATATCCGGATCCAGGCAGTATCGCCTTGGATGGGCCCCCCGGGGCCCATCTTCCCTGGAGATGAAGGGACCCTCCAGGTGGATGCCGCTGATGAGCCTGGAGGCAAGTCCTTTGGTCCTGCAAACCTCCACGAAGGTGGCAATGACCGAAGAGATCCTATTGCGGGGACCGGTGATCAGGGTGGGGTAATAGCTGGTCACCCCTCTCATCAGCAGGGCCGGGGTGATGGATTCGACCTGGCTCGCCGTCAGGCCCGGGGAGTTGAAATCAACCCCCATAAACCCGTTGATCTGCAGGTCCACCAGTCCGGGTGCCACCACGGGCAGCCTGGGCCGGCTCTCTCCGCCCGGCCAGTATGCCTGGTCCATGTCGGTGAGGCTATAGATATATCCACCCCTGATCCCCATGCGGATCACTTTCCTGGTGCCGTAATGGACCCCTTCAAGAATTAGGTTGTTCTGTTCCAAATGATCAATGTTAAGATGTCCTTTTCCGGGTCAGCAACCCGGCGATGCAATAAACCACGAACGCAATGGCGGCGGGGGATCCTATCTCAGCGGCCAGCGGAACCTCCAGGATAAATTTAGTAAATACAAATGTAAGAAAGCCGGCCCCGATGGAAAGAAGTGCGGCACGGTGATCCATCCGGTTAAAGGCGGGCAGCAATCCAAGCATCATGGGGATCGCCACCGGGCCCAGGAGGGCCGCAAACCAGGAGATGATCAACCCGAGCACCCCGCCGAAAGTATCTGCATTGATGGCAATGATCATGGTCATCGCCAGGAACCCCACAGAGGTTAAACGGATCATCCGCAGGGTTTTGGCCCAGTTCTCACGGTGCGGGAAGAGGAAGGGGATGATGTCCCTGCTCAGGACCGCGGTAATGGTATTGGCATCGGAAGAGGTCATGGTCAGGGTATTGGCAAACATGGAGGCCAGCACCAGCCCCACCAGTCCGGTCGGCAGGAACTCCAGCGCCAGCCTGGCATAGGAGTTTTCCGGATCCTCCATGCCGGGGAAGAAGATGGGGGTGCACCACATGGGGAAAAATAGCACCAGCGGCCAGACCAGGTAAAGCATTGCTGAAAGACGGGCCGATTTCCGCACGCTTTCGGGCGAGGACTGGGCAATGAACCTGGTGGCCAGGTTCCAGGTTCCGCCGTTGTAGCTGAGAAAATTCAGGAACAGGAAGGTGATCGCAAACCAGATGGTGTAGGGTTTGGGAAATGGATCGGTATGGCTGGCCGGGAGCCGTTCCCACACATGCCAGGCCGCCTCCAGCCCGCCCAGGTGAATGACCACCACCACCAGCATGGTGATCCCCGCCACCAGCTGAATGGAGAACTGGAACAGGTCGTTCCACACATCGGCCCAGATCCCTCCCAGGGAGATATAGACCAGGGAGATGCCTCCTGCCAGCAGGATCCCGGCCACCACGGGCAGACCGGTGAAGCCGTTCAACAGGATGGCAATGGCGGCCCACTTGGCGGCGATGTCAAAGAGCTTCAGGATCACCCCGCTCCAGGCGATGAGTTGCTGGGTGGAGCGGTTGTACCTTTTCAGCAGGTACTCGGTGGGTGACTGGATCTGGTACCTGATCCGGAGCCTGGCCCAGGCCGGTGCCATAAAAAAGGACCCCACAATCAGCCCTGCAAAGATGGTGAGGGCCCACCATATGTAGACAGAGATCCCGTAGGTGTAAGCCAGGGCTGCGTAAGCCACGAACACAGCCCCCGAATACCCGGACACATGGTGCGAGATCCCCGCCAGCCACCAGGGCAGCTTTCCCCCCGCCACAAAAAAGTCACCCGCATCCTTCACCTTTTTGAAGTATGCCCATATGCCGGTACCGACCAGTACCATGAAAAAGAGTGCGATGACCAGGTAATCCAGTGCAACCATGAGCGGTGATCCTTTTTTACATTCTATTGGTGTACGGTCTTCTTTCCGAAGGTATAATCATAATAACTTGCCAGGAACCTGGCCCCGAAGGTGGTTCCCACGTCCCGCTGTGTGAACCAGAGTTTCCCCTTGCGGTTCCGGAGCCGGGTGTTCACCACCGCCCCGGCCAGGTTGGGATCCGGATGGTCAGCAGCATACCGGTTCTTCAGGATCCAGTCCAGCGATAGCTCGATATGCTCATCAAATCCTTTCACCCCGTGCTCCCTGAGCCGGAGCCAGAGGATCCCGGAAAAGGCCACGGACGATCCGCAGATGGAGCTCCGGTCCCTGCTCCCATCCACAAAATTCTGGTAATAGATGGTGCCCCTGCTGTCCTGGTACCCCGCAAAGGTGGCGGCAGTCTTCCTGGCCGCCTCCAGGTACCGGGCATCACCGGTAAGTTCAAACCCGTCGATGAGCGATTCGGCATACCAGAGGTTGAACCGGGGATGCACGCTCCCGTCCTCCTTGTTGTTGGGCATGAAATCCATCCAAAGCCCCTCGGGCCCCTGCTTCTCCACCAGGCTGTTGCAAAGGGTGATAAAGGCCTCCCTGTACTCCTCGATGCCCGTATACCTGTACATGTCCAGGAAGAGGGAGCCTTCGTTGTTGGGACGCGCCACATCCCACAGTTCCTGGTTCTCTTTTTCGGGCCAGAAGGGGCTTTTCTCCTTCAACACCTCCCCGGTCAGGGGATCCACGTTGTCGTAACACACCCCCTCATCCAGGAGGCACATATTGTGCAGCATCCAGTTACCGGCCCTGGTGGTCACATCGGCGTACCTTTTATCACCAGTCTGCTCGTAAAGCCTGTAGAGTCCGGCCGAGCCATCCGACATGGTGGCAAAGACGATCACGTTGCCCGCATCATCGCCATGGATTGAATTGATCATCCCGTTCAGCTTGGGGTGGTCGGTGATCTCCAGTCCCACCCACCAGTTCCCGGCCCTGACCGCGGTTTCCAGGTACTTTTTATCACCCAGGAGCCGGTAGGCCTCGGTTAACGCATAGATGGCCTGTCCCGTGTGCCAGGGCGGTTCGTAATTGTACCACTTCCCTTCGGTAAGGTTGTAATCGCACCTGGAATAACCCTCCTCGTTGATCAGCACCCCGGAGATATAACCTGCAGTCTCTTCCAGTGCCTTCAATACCTCGTTTTCCGTATGAACCGGCTCCCGGGCTGTTCCTGCCAATCCGGCGGCCATCCACATTCCAACGATCATTGCTTTCATATAAGTGTTCATCATGGCTCTCTAAATCTTTTGCTGTAAATCAAGTTCTAAAGCGATATTT
>JAHEEC010000004.1:13487-82386 GCA_024640885.1 Bacteroidota bacterium
TTTCCAGCCTCCTCTCCTTCCGGTTCTGGTTCCAGTTGTCAATTTGCAGTGCGATAAGGATCCCCGCGATTACCAGGATAAATTCACCCAGGGTATAGAGCCAGAAGCTGCTTTTATTACCATTTGACAACTTCTTTTTTCGGACATTTCCAGGAAGCATGACCATGCAAAGTTTGTTGAGGTTATGGACTATTGAATATAATATTTCTGCTTGTGATTCCGCACCTCCACCTCCTTCAGCCTGAATGCCAGTCCCCATGCCCCTTTCCACTGCTCCACCCTGATCAGGATATGGTTCCTTCCCTCCTGCAGGTTCAGCACGATCTCATCTTCGTCGGGGATCAGGCTCCTTTTGCCATGAAAGTGGTACACCATCTCCCCGTTGCACCAGACCCTGGCCCCGTCATTGCTTCCCAGCAGGGCGGTGACCTGCTGTGCTAGGGGTGCATCGATGGTGCAATAGGCATAGGCCACCGAGGTGACCGGCGGATCAAAGATGGCCGTGAAATCCAATTCACCCTGTTTGGGGGAATCATATTTGTCCCACATCCGGTCCGTTCCCGTTGCATCGGTGAAGATCATGCCCGGGAAGGGCCTGGCTTCCGCTTCCCCTCCCATGGGAAGCAGGAAATCCTCCCCGCTGTGTTCAAAATCTGAAATAGGGAAGCCCCCCGTCAGCAACCAGTACTGGAAGAACTGTCCCGACCGTCGCCTGATGTCCAGCCTCACCTCCGTGGGTGGCGGGAGGTATGCCCCGTTCCTGAACTGTTCAATGGCCGCTCCAAGCAGTTGTCCGAGCTCCTCCAGGGCACCCCGGTGGTTCCCGAACTCCATGAGCGCCCGGTCCCTCCAGTGGGCCCTGCTCTCCATGTCCCAGAGGATCCCGAATTCCGCTTCCAGCCGCTCCATCCGGGATTTGAGTCCCCCGGCGACCTCCAGGGCCCCCGTGAGCTCATCCAGGGCGGCATCCCTGTGATAGCGCTGCAGCTCCGAAGCCCTTGCATAGGCTTCGGCAGCCTTCAGCAACTCCTCCCTGGCTTCGGCCATGAAGAGGTACTGAGAGGAGGTGAACCTGATGTATGCCAGGTCGATGTCATAATAGGGGGTGAAGGTACCTGAAAGGATTTCCTTTGTCTTTGATGCCCACTCCTTCACTTCGGTCCAGGAACCGGGATCGAAGGTCACGGTTTCGCCCCGGGGGGGGACCAGCGTCTTGAGGAAGACGTTGGAGTTCATTTCGTAGGTTGGGCCCAGGTCGGTCAGGTGGTTCAGGGCATGCAGGGCAGAGGGGACCAGGTTTTTGGAATCGCCGTAAATGCCCCGGCTGAAGCGCAGGTCAAAATCCTCCAGTGGATCGCGGTTGGGCCGCCAGGACTGTTCGGCATTGTAGGCCACCCCGTACCAGTCATGGGAGAAAAAGTGCATCCCCCCGTCATCCCACACCGTAAAGTAGACTCCGAGGGTTCCCTTTTCATATCCCTCGTTGATAAAGTTCCGGATGTTGGTGGTGGTCATCCCGAAGTCAGGGATCAGCCGGTTTGAGTTGAGCACCCCCGGGGCGATGGTAAAATCAAACCCCGCATCCGTCAGGGGATCGATGAAGCGGGCAAAGGATTCCGACGCACCGTAATCCCAGGCGCCCATGATGATATCTTTAGGGATCATCTCAAGGACCTCGGGATGCTCCAGCACGATGTCCCCCCAGATGAGGGTACGCTTCCCCAGTCCCCGCAGCACCGAATCGATGCGGGTCACATGGTCCGCATAGATCCTGGCGGGGCCCAGGCGCTCCGCCGCCCCGGTAAGGGCTCCCCTGGTAAGGTCCCATGCCTCATCGCAATTGGGGGTGAACCAGGGAGCGCTGAAGGCCGGCGCCATCTCCCTGTAAATATCTGCCAGGAACTCAATGGATTCCGGGTTCAGGGGATCGATCATCCGGTCGGTGGCTCCCAGGTGCCTGAACTGGGGCAGGCTGAGGATCTTTTCAAAATGGCCCAGGGACTGGAAGTTTCCCACCAGTTTGACCTGGTAGCCCGCTGCATAATCCGAAAGCTCCATGAACTCTTCCACGGATATTCCCCCGTCCCACGGAGCCAGGTCGGGGTACTTTTCGGTCCTGACCACATTTTCGATGTAGAAGGACATATGGTTGATCTTCATCTCCGCGTAGCGGCGCACCTGCTGTTTCAGGAAATCGCCGGTGGGAACAGGTCCCCGGCTGATGTCATCCATGACGCACCTGAACGGGATGGAGGGCCAGTCCCGGATGGTGAGCTGGGGCAGCCCGGCGGGTTCGGGGGACCCCCTGAGGAGCTGCCGAAGGGATTGCACCCCGTAGAATGCACCTGCGGTCCCGTTGGCCACGATATAGATATTCTTCTTTTCAATCTTAAGCACATACCCTTCTTCTCCCAGCTCCGGGCCGGGAACCATTCCCTTCTTCCGGGCAAGCTCCAGCAAGCGGTCATCTGAGCCGGCAATCCCGATCCAGAGGTGGGGTGAATTCCGCCCGGATTCCTCCACCTCCACCCGGTACCGCTCTGAAAAGGCCGCAGACAGTTGCCCACCGATGATGAAAGCAGTGGTCTCTTCCACCCCGGAAAGCCTCACCGAAAGGACCGGTCCATCCGGAGCAAAGCTCCCGCTCCCCTGCGCCACTTCCTGGGGGTAAGGTACCACGGGGATCCGGCGCTCCCGGAGGGCGGGGATGGGTGTCTCCTGTGCCCTAGTGTCCAGGGTCATCACACCCGCCAGCAGGATGCAGGCCCCCGTTGCAGCGATATAATATCTGGCTTTCTTTTTCAGGCGCTCTTCCATCGTCTATTTTTCATCCAGGTGCCGGAACCAATTTTCAGTGAGCCAGGCTGCTGAAGAACGGTAGGCCCCGTCCAGGTCAGGAACCGCCGATTCGGCACCGCCCACATCGATGCCGAACACCCCCCTGTAGCTGATCCGGTTCAGCATCTCAAGGAACCGTTCCCAGCGGATCTGCCCCTTCCCGATGGCCAGGTGCTCCAGCTTTCCGGTTGTGGAGTCCGAAAGGTGGATGTAGTCTACATGATCCTGCAGGCGGAGAAGGGAGAGAAAAAGATTGTCCTTCATAAAGAACTGGTTTGCCGTATCCATGTTGAAACGCAGGTTGTCGCGCTTGACGGCTTCTGCCAGCAGCAGAAAACCGTCGGTGGTATTGGCCAGTGTCCCGTAACAGGGATGGATGTTGAACTTCAGGTTCCGGGCAGCCGCAATGTCGCAGGCCTGCCGGAAGGTCTCCACAATCCCGTTCCAGTAGTTTTTCCATTTCAACCTCATAGGAAAGGTGGCACCCGCGAGCACCTTTTCGTCATAGTGCCTGGCCACAGGGATCCCGCTGGGAAATTTCCAGGGAGGCAGCGGCGAGTTATCCATTACCGCCACACAACCCAGTGATGCCGCCAGCTGACACCCCTTTTCAAACTGCTTCAGGTTCCTCTCCCTTTCGTTCCGGTCCGGGGAGCTCAGTCCCGGCAGCACCACGCAAAAATAGGGAATGGTCAATCCCAGTGAGGTGGCCTTTTCCCTGATCTGATGACGCATTCCGTAAACCCCGTCAAGGTGAAGGTCCCTGATCCCCTCCATCTCGATGCTCCGGAAACCAAGCTCCTTCATCTCCTTCATGTGTTGAAGGGAATCGGATGCATCGGGAGGATACCCGTGCCTGGTGATGGTGTAGAGGTAACAACCGATAATATCCTTGTGAATTTGTTCCATTTTCGCTGTTTTAGAAGAGTCCGGAAATGCCTATGATCCCTGCCACTGCCATGGCCACAGTGAACAACAGGATCAATCCCATGGTCACATTGGAGGCCACCCCCAGGGTATCTCCACCCATGATCACTTTCTTATTATATATGTATAGCATAAGGGCCAGTACCAGGGGGGTGACAATGGCTGCCATGGCCTGGGAAATAATCATGACCAGCACCGGTCTTCCCCCGAAGACGGGTACCACCAGTCCAAGCAACACCCCGAAAAGGACCAGGAGGCGGCTGCTGGTGGACTTCATGTTCCTGGGCCTGTCATTAAAATCGGCAATGAGCCAGGGGGCCAGGAGGATAATGGGGAACAACGAGGAGAGCCCGGCTGCCACGATGCCCCCCACAAAAATGGAGATGGCAAACCTGCCCGCCAGGGGCTCCATCAGCTTCACCATATCGATGGCGTTATCCACCTTCAGTCCCAGCGGATGCAGTGTACCGGCCGCCGCAGCCATCACGGCCACGCTGAGCAGGAACATCATGGAGACTGAAATAATTGCATCCCTGCGTTCGGCTTTCAGGTCCGCCTTCCCCCACCCCTTTTCCTGCACCAGGATCGAACGCACCACGTAGAGGATGGCCCCCATGGTGGTCCCCACCATTCCGGCCATGATCAGCATGGCATCTGAATCGTGGGGAATGCGCGGGATAAGTCCCCTGATCACCTCCTCGGGCTCCGGGATCACCATGAACATGGTGAGCACAAAACTGAGCCCCATGATCCCCACGAAGATGGCCAGCACCTTCTCAAAGGTCCGGTGCTTCCCGTTCCAGAAGAGGTAGTAGAGCAAGGCTCCGAAGAACAGGGAGGTAATGATGGGACTGAAGCCCTCCCCCGACCGGGTCAGGGGCCTTGACCACTCCTGCACCACCTGGGTCACGACCCCCATGACCCCCATGCAGCTCACCCACTCGCTGATGAGCAGGGAGGCCAGCACAAATAGGGTGACACCCAACCCGAAATATTTCCTGAAGCTGGTGAGGATGGTCAGCCCGGTGAGGGATGTGTACCGTCCAAACATCATGATCAGAAAATAGGTGAACAGGCAGGAGAGCAACAACGGCCAGATCATGGTCATCCCGTAGGCAGCCCCTGATGAGGCCATGGTGGTGATGCTTCCCGTCCCGATGTTGTAACCGATCAGGAAGAGTCCGGGTGCAATGGACGCAAGAAAAATGCTGACTTTCTTTAGTTTGCTCATGGATCGAAATTCGTTTACAATTCCCTGTGGGTGAGATCACCCACCGGTACCACATAGACCTGGGGCACCCCGGTCCGGTCAGATGTGAAACAGATGAAATTCCCCCCTGGACTGAAGAAAGGGTGCACATGGCTCATTCCCGAATCCCATCCGTCCACCGTCGAATTGGGCCAGCAAAGCACCTGTCCCTCTCCGGAGCCCAGATCCAGGAGCAGCAGCTCGTTGGTAAAGGGCTCCTGGGAGTCGGAAACGAACCATCCTCCGTCCCTGCTCGCGATGCCGTGTCCCAGCCTGATGGTGTCGCTCTGATAATGCACCTGTAAATCCTCCCCCTGCTTGTTCATGGAACAGATGGCCACAGGCTCCCATCCCGGCCGAGTCTTGCGGAAGAAAAAGAACCTGGCCCCGTCGGAGGACCAGCTCTCGTGGGTGGCCCTGAAACCATAGGGCATGGTCAGGAACTGCCGGTCGGTCCCGGCATGCAGGTCCACCTTCCACGACCTGGCCCTTTGCTCCATGGGGAGCGACATGTCGTTCTGGGTATCGGGGCCCGGTACATAGGTGATCACACCGGGATCCTCCGGGTTGATGAGCGGGTGGGAGATCTTCCCATCCCTTTGCCGGTGCATTTCCTGGATCTCTCCGGTCTCCAGGTCGGTCCGGTAAATGGCCTTGAGGGTGTCGTTCTCCACGTAGACCAGGGTATACCTGCCGTCGTTGGTGAAGGAACCCGAATACCAGGGACGGTCGGGAAGCAGACCGGTATAATCGAACAGAAGTTCTTCGGTCCCCAGGGCTACATCGGTGGCATAGAGCTTCCACCCGTCCATATAACAGACCCTCTCTCCATCGGGCATGATGGTATAATCATCCATCAGAATATGGCGGGAATACCCTGTAAGCTCCCTGGCCACACCGGTACCCAGGTCCATCCGGCAGAGCCTCCATGCGCCGGAGCTGCGGGAAGCATAGACCACATATTTTTCATCGGCAGTGAAAGCCTGGCGCTCGAAGTAACATGCCACCGACGGCGCCGTATCGGAGGTGATCTGCCACACTTCCCTTCCCGTTTCGGGTGAGGTGCTTTTGATCCACGAGGGGACTCCCCCGTCATAAGAATAGGCTTTCCCGTTGATGGTCACCCGCTCCATGAACAGGTGGTCGGTATGATGGATCTCCACCTCTTTTTGGGCGGCCCGGATAAAGACCTCCCTGATCTCGATGGAATCAAGGTGCATCTGTGGAGAACCGTTCAGGTAGATCCCATGGTCCAGGGCATGGTTGGCCCGGATATTTTCTACCCTTATATTCCTGAAAAGGGGCGGGCAACAGGAACCCTCGTTCTTGTAATCGGAATCGATGATGATGGTGGAGGTGGTGGTGTCGAACTCCAGGTTCCGGGCATAGATGTCATGCACCTCACCTCCCCGGTCCCTGTTCCCTTTCAGGTAGAATCCATAGATCACCTTCCCCGCAAAGCTGCAATCATGCACGTATACATCATGCACACCCCCTGACATTTCGCTGCCCACCGCGACAGCATTGTGTCCCCTGAAGAGGCAGTTCCTCACCACGATATTCCTGCAGGGGATCCCCAGGGTCCTGGCCTCCAGGTCCCTTCCAGCCTTGATGGCAATGTTGTCGTCCCGGTTGTCGAATACGATCTCTTCGATAAGGATGTTCTCACTGGATTCGGGATCGATGCCGTCGTTGTTGAAGTTAAGGGCCTCATAGGTCAGGTTCCTTACCGTGATGTTTTTGGAATAAACCAGGTGCAGGCACCAGAAGGGCGAATCCGTAATTTTCAAATTCTCCACCAGGATATTCTCACACCCATAGAACTGCACCAGGTGGGGGCGAAGGTAATGCCCGCTGCCGAAAACTCTCTCCTCAAGGGGGACCGCCCCATTGTTCATGTTCCTGATCAGGGCCTGGTCAGGTCCCTGCAGTGCTTTCCAGTGGTGCCAGCTTTCCGAAGCATTTCCATCGATCTCCCCATCCCCCGTAACGGCCACATCACGGGCCTGGAATGCATATATAAATGGTGAATAATTATAGCACCGGGTACCCTCCCAGCTGGTGAGCACCACGGGCAGGTAATCCTTGGGATCACTGCCGAATACCAGCGTTGCCCCCTCCTCCAGGTGGAGCTCCATGTGGCTCCCGAGATGGATGGGCCCGTTGACCAGGTAGGTGCCCGCTTCCACCACCATTTTGCCTCCTCCATTTTCAGTGCAGGCGGAAAGGATCCGGTCGAAGGCCGGCTTGTTATCGGTCGTGCCGTCACCAGCGCCCCCGTAATCTGAAAGATTGAACTGCTGTTCGGGAATTTCCGGCAACCGGATCTGCTTCACGATCCGCTCGGCCCTGATCCAGGGATCAGAGGGATTGGCCCGGTCGATATTCCCGCATCCCCCGGCAAACAGGATGGCCAGCACAACCAGGCCAGCCCATCCGCTGTGTATTTTCGACATAGCGTATTTAATGATCCCTGAGCGCACGATTTACGCCCGCAGGGAAATGGTTAAAAAAAGGGCTCCGCTGTCATGCAGAGCCCTTTCAGCGATTGACAGGATCCCTGGATCCCTATCTCTTCAGGAACTTGGTGGTCACATTGCCACCTTCGTTTCCGACTGTGATGAAATAAAGCCCTTCGGCCAGGTCATCCACGCTCAGAGTGGCATGATCCACTTGCTGGAGCTCCATGGACCTTACGCTTTTTCCAAGTACATCCCTGACCACAATGCGGGTCATTCCCTTGTACTGTACACTCAGCTGATCGGTGGCAGGGTTGGGATAAACTTTCAGTCCAAGTTCCTGGTTGGGTTTCACACCCACCGGGCTCGTGATGAGCTGAATGTTGTCCACATATGCCACAGTTCCGGCGCTCCTTGCTTCGGGGAAATCGGGGAAGAAGACCAGCCTGGTGAGGGTCTCACCGATGTTGGCTGAAAAATCAAAGGTGATCACTTCCCACTGGTCGGTGACCGTGTTGGGCACTTTCACTTCAGTGACGGTACCGCCCTGTTCCACCTTCAGTCCGCAGTTGCTGATGACGGACTTCCATACCATCATCTCCATGTGGTGCTTCTCCTGGGTAAAGGTCATTTTACCGTTGCCATCGGACCAGGCACCTGCCCACGTTTCGGCCGCGTCAAGCACGGTGAACATGAACACATTGTCGGAGGTGTTGATCCCCGACTTGTCCGGGTTGGGGATCACCGCCACGTTCTCGGGAGCATCGCCTGCATTGCCAAACTGGTGCCAGAAGTAGGCCTCATTCTGGCCTTCAAAATCCACAGGTACCATGTCATCCCTGTCGGCGGTCCAGTTGCGGTCCCCCTGCTGCTTGCCGTCAAGTGCTGCCACAAAGGCTTTTGAATGCACATATCCAAAATCATAGGGCACATCCCTGTGGTACAGGTCATCCGGATCGGCGGGGATGGTGGGTATTTCCCAGAAAGGCGCATTGGCCAGGTCATAATCGGGATTCAACAGGTACACCAGCATGGAATCGTTGAATGGCGCTCCATCGGTAAAGTTGATCTCAAAATTGAAATTGGGTCCATAGGCACCCGGCCTCATGAGGGCGGCCATCAGGGTGGCATTCATAAAGGGCGTGATGGTGGTCGTGTCATTGAGGTAAGGCAGCAGTTTTGCCGTATCCAGGTATGCAGTGTTCCCCATCATTTCCACTACCGGTGCCACGGCTCCCACTGAATCCACCGAAATGAAGTACCATTCACTGTCGTTATCCTTGGGTACGAATGCGGAGTTCACTGACATGTTATTTTTAAGGACCAGCATTTCTGTGGGACCGAAGGTGATCCCGTGCTGACCGATATTGTTCAATGTACAGTTGATCAGGCTTGCGTACTTGATCACCCCACCGTCGTCCCGGATGATGCGGCTGGTCACATTGTACCAGGTGCAGTTCTCCATCATGATGGTGTCGATGTCATTGCCACGGTCGTCGATCCCCCGTCCGTTGTTGGGATCCCCGGGCTCGCCTATGTTGCTGATGACACAGTTGGTCAGGAAGTAGCTCTGGCCTGGGTTGTCGGTCCGGATAAAGGACTGGCTCGAGTTGTCGAACCAGCAATTGTCGGCAGTGACCTTCAGACCATCGGCGCTGCACCTGAGCATCCTGTCATTGCGTCCTCCCAGCTGGTCCAGGTTGGTTACATGGAGACCGATCAGTGTGATATCGGCCCTGGGGCGGAATGCCCTGGAAGAACCGCTTCCTTCGTCCCTGGGTTGCAGGAACGGCCTGGCGCCATCTCCATCGGCTGCCACAATGGTCAGCGGGAAGCCGCTGTTCTCAATGGAACCCACCAGCCCGTAATAGGCTGTATTCCCCCTCTGAAGGCGGTAGACGGTGTTTTCGGGATCGTTCCTTTCCCCGGTTGCGGCGGTATCACCTGAGATGGCTGTATTCAGTGTGCCGATTCCCGGGTCCACATCCACATATCTCACCTGTGCGTTGACATTCAGTACCTGAAATGCCAGGGCCAGAAATACCAAACAAAAACCGTAGTAGATTTTTTTCATAATTTCTCTTTTTTGTTAATGATTAAATAATACTCCAATAATATAAAATTTTAAAATCTGTAAGTCAATCCGATATCAAAAGTTGTCCCGTAGACATAATTGGAGGTGATCAGCTTATTTACCGATCCTGCCACAAAGGTCTGTTCTTTCACATTGGTCAGGTTGTTCACATAGAGGAACACTTCGAAATGATCCTTGATCTTCTGCTTGACCACCAGGTCCCAGCGGGTGGTGGCTCCCTCGATATTATCCTTCTCGGCGGTGATCCCCACGCTCTGGGCAAGCCTGCCGATCTCGGCTCCCTGGTCCACAAAAAGGCTCTCTCCCTGGTAAACCATGGAGATGCGGGCACTGAATCCCTTTCGTTCATACCCCAATGTGAGGTTCAGCAGGTTGTCCACCTGCCCGGGCATGTTCCCGCTGCGAACTGTATCGATCACCGTGGAAGTAAAGGGGTACACGGTCATGGTCTCGATGATGGAGATGGGGAAAAAGGTTTCAGACTTAAGGTGCGTGAAATTGGCCGATACCAGAATCCCGTTGAAAGGTGAAGGGAGGAAACGGAAATTGGACTGGAGGTCCAGTTCAAATCCCATGATGGTCGATAAACCCTGGGAATTTACCGGGCGGGTCAGGGTCAGCCCGTAAAGGGGATTGGCAGGATCGAAGATCCGTGAGGTCAGGATATAATCGATGTTTTTCACCTCCTTATAGAAACCACCCACTGTAAAAAGTCCGAACTTCCCGAAAAAGGAGAGGATCGCATCGTAGTTCCATGCGGTCATATGCTCCAGGTTGGGTTCCCCGCGTTCTGCAAATGCCTCTCCCCTGTTGACGATCTCCCAGGGCACCAGGCTGAAAAAATTGGGCCTGTTGAGCGATTTGGCTGCCGCCAGCCTCAGGTTGGCCCAGTCGAACAGATTGAACTTCAGGTGGAACATGGGCAGCCACTGGTCCAGCACCCTGTTTCCCACCGAATCCGTTAGGCCCGTCACATTGATGATGGTCCCGTCCTCGTCCACCCTTGGCGAACCGTAGATGCTCCTGTAGCTGTTCTGGGTCCGCTCGTACCGTACCCCCGCGATCAGGTCCACCCTGTTGAAAAAAGTGAGGCCGCCCATCCCGTATCCTGCCAGGATATTCTCTCCTGCCTCATAATCGGCAAGGTCCACGGTGGGATCCAACACGTAATAATCGGCGTAATCATTCCTGAATGCCTCCACCTTGCCCGGATCGATCAGGGGTCCGTTCACATCCTCAGGGCCGGGCCCCAGGTAGTACCTTTTGTCGAAGAAACGCGCATAATCATCATTGTAGCTGTTCCCCAGGAAATTGCTCATCAGGACCCATTTCTGCAACTCGTTGATCTCCCAGTCAGGATCCTCACGGTTGTCGCCGATGATGTCCTGCCCCACAAAATGCTGGGTCCAGGTCCTTGTGACGTCGTTTACACGGTATTTGCTCCTGTATTTACCGCCCGTCTTCACATAGCCCTGTACCTGTTTGCCGAGGTTGAAGGGAAGTTTAAGATTGCCCTGGAGGGTATAGTTGTCATCCCGTACATTGTAAGTGTTGAAATCGACCCATTTGAGCCAGGTGGCATCCAGGTTGTTCTTGGCCGCTGCAACGATATCATCATAGGTAAGCTCGGAGCCTACGTTAAATGCCCCCAGTTCCCTGAATGTCATCATGCTTTCAAAGGGTCTGTCATTGGAAGAAAAGGAATAGGAGCCGGCCCAGTCAAACTCCAGGCGACCGAAGAACCTGTGTTGCCCGCTCAGGCGGTTGGATAGTACCAGGTTGGTTGAATGTCTCTCCACGAACTCATGTTCCTGGTAGGCGGAACCCACCCGGTACCTGCGCCGCCACCGGACCCCCTCCCGGTCGGTCTGGCCGAAATTGCTTGAGAACACGATCCCCCCGTTTTTCAATTTCAGGTCGATGGTGGTATTGGCATTGTACCTGTAGCGCGTTTCCTGGGTATAGTTAATGTTCAGGTTGTTGACCGCAAAAATGATATTCCCGTCCGCATCGACGCCAAGGTCGGTGTTATAACCGCCGCTGTACCCTTCCGAGCTCCGGTCAGCCTTCTGGATCCCTCCCCCGATGATGATCCCCAGGCGGTCGTTGAAGAACCTGTCCTCAAACTGGGCGCTCCCCTTGTACTGGCCCAGTTGCTTGGAGAGATGGTTGTAACCGGTCTGTAATCTTGCATTTCCGTGAAATCCTCCGGAAGCGGTCCGTGATGTGAAATTGACCGTCCCCCCGATGGCATCTGCATCCATATCGGGCAGGAGGGCCTTGTAGTATTCGATGCCCGAAAGCGCATCGGTGGAGAACATGCTCAGGTCCACCGACCTGTCCTGGTCCGAAGTGGATGGGATCTTCTCCCCGTCAATGGTGATGGCATTGAACCGGGGCGCCATGCCCCTGAGGGTGACTTTGGTTCCTTCCCCCCCGTCCCTCACCAGGGAGACGCCGGGCAGCCTGGCCACAGTCTCTGCGGCATTCTGGTCGGGCAGCTCCATGATCTTTTCCTTGGAGACCACGTTCACGATGGTATTGGCTTTGACCTGTTGGTTGATGGCAGCCGTCTGGCCCCGCATCATGGCGGTGATCACCACCTCCTCGCCCATGATGGATTCCATCTCCATGGCCCCGTCAATCACCTTCACCTCACCGGCGACAATGGTGATATCCTGTTCAATGGTATGGTAGCTCAGGTAGCTGAACACCAGGGTATATTCACCGGGTTTTAAATTAAGCAACTCGTAATTTCCCTCCTGGTCGGTGACGGTCCCCAGGGAGGTCCCCATCAGTGCCACGTTGGCAAACATAAGCGGTTCCCCGCTGGCGACATCCTTCAATGCACCTTTTACACCGCCCCGGTTCTGGGCATACAACCCTGCAAAAGAACAGGTTGAGAGCAACAGGATGGTCAAAAATATGAACGCACGATTTTTCCCGGGCATAAGGTATTGATCTTTTAAAATGAAAAAACCAGAGTCGACATGAGCAAATATAAAATATTTTTCCTTGGATACAAAGAAATGTGTGTGCGAACACACCATGCGGGATATCTCATTTTTTTCACTAAATTAGCATGGGAACGAATCACTGAAGAGGTTAATGTGAAACGAATCCAGGATCCTGAAGTTAATGCCCAATGATCTTAAAAGGCGGAACCCATATTACCATCAAGGATATTGCAGAGAAGGCCGGTTGTTCCATCGGAACGGTGGACCGGGTCATCCATAACCGGGGCAGGGTATCACCGGCTTTGCGAAACAGGATCTCTGAGATCATCCGGGAACTGGATTACAAACCCAATGTGAATGCGCGGGTGCTGGCCAGCAAACGGGTATTGACCCTTGGGATCCTTCTTCCTTCCTTCCGAAAGGGGGAGTACTGGGAACTTCCCAACCTGGGGATCAGGGAGGCCATCATCTGTTATGAAGCCCGGGGATACAGGATCCATGCGATCCAGTACACTTTTGACAAAACGGAGACATTCTTCAGTTCCGGCATGAAACTGCTGTCAGATGGGGTCGACGGGATCATTATGGGCCCTGCATCCTACAAGGAGAGCATCAGGCTGATCAGGAACTATTTCCAGCAAAAGATCCCCTTTGTCCTGATCGATTCGGACATTTACGGGGTCCCCTCCCTCTCCTTCATCGGGAAAGACCCGGTGCAGTCGGGGCTTACCGTGGCAAAGCTGACCCACCAGGTGACCCGTCATATCAGGGGACCCAAAAATTTGTGGGCCATTAACCTTTCAAAGAACCTTGACCAGATGTACGCGCTGCTGGCCAGGGAAAGTGGCTTTATGTCATACTTTTCGGACAGAATCCTTGAGGAGGAATACAGCTTCAGGACCTTTGAGATCGAGGACCGGGGGAGCCAGAAATACATCGATGAAAAGATGGAAGAGCTTCTTTCTGAAGGGATCCCGCATGCCATCTATGTGACCGGCTCAAGGGTTCACAAGATTGCCTCCAGCCTCAGGAAAATGAAACTGGATCAGAAGCCCCTCCTGATCGGGCATGACCTGGTTCAGAAGAACGAAGCGGCGGTAAGGGATGAATCCATCGATTTTTTAATCGAAGAGGAGGCCAGGAGGCAGGGTTACCTTGCAGTTGAATCCATGATCAGAAGCGTGATCAATAAAGAGAAGGTCGAAAAGAAGCAGTTGATGAACATGATGATCTACACCAGGGAGAACCTGCCGTCAGATCCTTCTGAGCAGGCATGAGGATTCCTTGTCAAGGAACATCCAGGCCTGTTTGTGTCCGGTCAGCACCGACGCGGGCACCTCGGGTGAAACCTGACCCTCCACGGCATTCTTCACCGCCATTGCCTTTCTCTCATCAGGGACGGTACAGATGATGGACCCCGATTTCATGATCTGCCTGACAGACATGCTGATGGCCGTGGCCGGGACCGCCTCCACCGAAGGGAACCATCCCTCGCCGTGCTGTTGCATCCTGCACGCGTCGTCCAGCTCCACCACCAGGTAAGGCTCCTCGGTCTCCAGGTCAGCCGGGGGATCATTAAAAGCCAGGTGCCCGTTTTCGCCGATCCCGATAAAGGCCACATCCACCGGGTGCTTTCTGATCAGTGCATTTAACCTGCTGCATTCGGTCTGCGGATCCGCCTCCCCGTTAATATAATGGAACTCTTTCAGCGGAACATGGTTTGCGAACCGCTCCTTCAGGTATCGCCTGAAGGAGGCATTGTGGCTCTCCGGAAGACCGATATATTCGTCCAGGTGAAAGGCAGTGACCCTGGACCAGCTGATCCTGGCTGAGGTCAGTGCCGAGAGCATCTCAAACTGGGAGGACCCGGTGGCTACCACAATAAATGCCTCCCCGTTGTTGCGGATCGCTTCATTGATCAGTTGTGCCCCCTTCCTGGCGGCAGCAATCCCCAACGCTTCCTTGGTGTCATGTATGGATATTCTCATCTTAATGCACAGAAATTCAAATTACCTGACCGCAAAATTATTATAATTTTCAATACCCTTGCAAAAAAAGTGTGTGCGTACACACAATTTCTCATTTGCAAAGAGACCGGTTTTTCATAAATTTGAAAAAACCTCCCGTGATAGCTATTAAAAACAGGCTCCCAGTGAAAATTGGTTCCTGGAGGATTTTGTCACCATCCTTGAGCCCGATCACCTCAGGGTGTTTGACCGGGAACATCCCCTCCCCGCAAACACCCTCCAGGGCAACGAGGCCGTGATGGGGTACCTCCATATCCGCTGACCCTGCAACTGCCGGAAAGGGTGGGTCATTTTACGATCCTGTGTTTTTCCAAAAACCCGGGATCAATGGTCACCCCCAGTCCGGGCCCCGAAGGAACCTGCACCGTTCCCCCTTCGCTGGAAAGGGATGAGGTGGGGCATTCCAGCGGGATTTCCCTGTTGAACCCCTTAAATTCATGGTAGGGCCCCGCGTTGGGAAGAACCGATACAAAATGCATCATATAGAGGTAGCCCAGGCCCGAGCCCGAAATATGGGGCGTGCAGGTTTTTCCAAGCACCCCGGCCATCCGAGCCACCCTCATGGCCCTGATCATGCCCCCGAAATAGAAGATATCCTGCTGGACCACATCCAGTGCCCGGTTCCCCAGGAGCCACCTGAGATTTCTCATGCTGGGCTCCTGCTCTCCCCCTGCAATGGGGATCTCCAGGGCATCGGCCACCTGCCTGGTCTCCTCGTACCAGTCAAAGGGTACGGGCTCCTCGTAGAAATCGTAGTGATAAGCTTCAAGGATCCGGCCGATTCGGATGGCTTCCGCTGTGTCGTAGGAGCCATTGGAATCTGCATACATGACCATCTCCTCACCAAAAGCCTCCCGTACAAGGGGGATCAGTTTCTCTGTCCTCCCCGGGGGATCGTCCGTATTCCTGCTCATCCTGCCCCCGATCTTGATCTTCAGGGCCCTGGCCCCGGTCTCCTCCACCTGCTTCCGGATCAGCCCCAGGGACTCTTCGGCGCTCCTGCCCCTGAAATTGTTAGCCTGGTAGACGGCCACCCGCGGGTGGTGCACCGGGCCGATCAGCTGGCCCATGGAGCTGCCGGAAATTTTACCCAGCATATCCAGCACCGCAAATTCGATGGTGGCCAGGGGCACCCACAGTGCCAGGTTCTGCATCTTGTAATTGCTCTGGTACACATAGACCTCATCCAGCAAGGTTTCCCAGTCCCTGGCATCCTTTCCCGGGAAAAAGGGCTGCAGCCGGTTCAGGAAGACGGGGTAGAGGGAGATCATCTGGGCGTTGTTGCTCACCGAGAGGCCTTCGGCACCGTCCTTTGAGGTCACCCTGCAAATGAAATTGTCCCCGTAACGCAGCAGCTCCAGCCGGTCAATGATCACCGGATCGGGAAAGAGCCCTTTTTTCAGCACAGGCATACCCAGCACCCTGTCCAGTTCCCGGTAGTCTGTCTCTTCGCCGGGGACGGGCAAGGGCCTGCATCCATCCAGGAGGAGGCCGCTTCCAAGGCTCCCTGCAGCGGCTGTTTTAAAGAATTGGCGTCGGTTTGATTTCATGTGCATTGGATTCGGTGAAACGGATCAAAATCCTAAACTTACAAATAGGGGATCAAATCTGTTGCATCAACTGCTAAATAATAGTAGTTTAGAGGTCATGCAGCGGAAATTCATCGGCTTCTTCCTGGGCATCCTTGCCTTTGTGGCCATCATGGTGTTCGCGGACCTGGAACCCGGGAAACCCCAGGTAACAGCAACCCTTGCAGTGGCAGTACTCATGGCTGTCTGGTGGATCTCCGAGACCATTCCCCTGGCGGTGACCGCCCTCGTGCCCCTGGTGCTTTTTCCGGCCATGGGGGTCCTGGACGGGAAGGCGGTTTCCGAGGTTTACATGAACCACATCATCTTTGTATTCGTGGGAGGATTCATGATGGCCCTGGCCATGGAGAGGTGGAACCTGCACAAAAGGATCGCACTCAAACTGCTTGTGCTTATCGGGGTGAGCCCGGGCCGCATCCTGCTGGGATTCATGGCCACTTCAGGATTTCTTTCTATGTGGATCTCGAATACGGCCACCGCCATGATGATGATCCCCATCGTCCTCTCCGTGGTATTGAGCCTCGAGGAGAACCTTAAAAACGGATCCGCCTCCAGGTATGCCACCGGGCTGTTCCTGGCCATCGCCTACAGCGCCTCCATCGGGGGCATGGCCACGCTGGTGGGTTCCCCCACCAACCTGGTGTGTCCCAGGATCCTCACCCTGCTCTACCCGGGAGCCCCCGAGATCACATTTTCAAGCTGGATGTCCTTTGCACTTCCTGTCACCCTGCTGATGCTGGTAGCGGTCTGGCTGGTTATTTACCTGATGTTCAGGCCGCGTCAGCCATGGGAACATGTGGACAAGGCCCATTTCAGGAAGGCTTATAAGGCACTGGGCAAAGCCAGCCGTGAAGAGCGCATCGTCTTTATCCTGTTCCTGGCACTGGCCCTCCTGTGGGTCACCCGGACAGGCATCTCCTTCAGCCGGTTCACCATACCCGGGTGGGCCCAGATTTTCAGGACGCCCGAGTTCATCAATGATGGCACAGTGGCGATTTTCATATCCATCCTCCTCTTCATCGTTCCGGCCGGAAATGGCAACGGGGAGAGGATCATGGATTGGAAGACCGCCCGGAAGCTCCCCTGGAACATCGTGCTGCTGTTCGGGGGTGGTTTTGCCCTGGCGCTGGGTTTCCAGGCATCGGGACTGGCCATCTGGTTCGGTGAGCAGCTGTTGTGGACACAGGGGGTGCATCCCTACCTGATCCTCCTGGCTGTGGTGACCCTCATGTCCTTTCTTACGGAACTCACCTCCAACGTGGCCTCCACCCAGATGTTGCTGCCGGTGTTTGCAAGCCTGGCGGTCAGCAGCGGGAACAATCCCCTCTTGCTGATGATCCCTGCCACCCTCTCCTCATCCCTGGCATTTATGTTGCCCACGGCCACTCCTCCCAACGCGATCATATTCGGGACCAACCGGATCCAGATCCCGACCATGGTGCGCACCGGGTTTATCCTGAACATGGTGGGTATCCTTGTGGTGGTGCTGGTCACCTGGCTCCTGGGCGAAAGGGTCCTTGGCATAGACCTGGGAATCATTCCGCCCTGGGCTGTAACGGGCGGACCGTGACCGAATCACGGTACTTTTAGAATATGAACATTTCAGAATGAATATGAGCCTCGGAAAAAAGATCATCATCATCACTGCCTTCGCCATCGCCATGGGATTCCTGGAGAGCGCAGTGGTGGTCTATTTAAGGGAGATCCTTTATCCTGAAGGATTCGATTTTCCCCTTTCACCCATACCGGTCCACCTGGCCATCACCGAACTTTTCCGGGAGGTGGCCACCATGGTGATGCTGGTCACCATCGGGATCATGGCGGCAAGGCGATTCAGCACCGGATTTGCATGGTTCATCTACAGTTTTGCCATCTGGGATATCTTCTATTACATTTTCCTGAAGGCGATCCTTGGATGGCCGGCCTCCCTCTTTACCTGGGATGTGCTGTTCCTCATCCCCACCACCTGGACGGGCCCGGTCCTCTCGCCCGTGGTGGTCTCGCTTACCATGATCCTGCTGGCCCTGGCAATCCTGCTGAAAGCGGAAAAAGGAGGTGACTCCCGCATCATGGGCCGCGAATGGCTCCTCTTTATCCTGGGATCACTGGTGTTGATCCTGGGGTTCATATTTGACTATTCCGGTCACATGCTCACCCAATTTTCGGTAGGTGAGATGCTGAGGGTAAAAGATCCGGAAGTGCTGGAAGTGGCCACCTGGTATATCCCCCATCGCTTCCCCTGGTGGATCTTCGGGATCGGGGAGGTGATCATCCTGGGGACCATCGGGCTATACTGGAGAAGGACCGGGCGCTGAGTCTCCTTAGATGCCGGTTGCGGTCCCCTGAACCGGACCGCCTGTCAGTCATTGAGGATCCTGTCCAGGGCAGTGGTTACCATGGCCACATTCTCGGGCCGGCTGTTGAATCCCATCAGGCCAATGCGCCAGACCCTCCCCTCCAGCTCCCCGAGTCCGTTGCCGATCTCAATGTTGTAGTCGTCCAGCAATGCAGTGGTTACCTTCCTGGCATCCACTTCCTCAGGAACCGAGACAGTGATCAGGCTGGGAAGGCGGATCTCCTTCCTGACAAATGGTTCCAGCCCTATTTTGCGCAACTGGGCAATGAGCAGGTCCGCATTTCTCCGGTGCCTCTCCCAGCGCGCTTCAAGCCCCTCTTCAACCACCAGCCTGAGTGCTTCGTAAATTCCATAGTTCAAATTAATGGGGGCGGTATGGTGGTAGATCCGTTCCCTGCCCCAGTACCTGCCGAGGAGGGTGAGGTCGAGGTACCAGTTCGAGACTTTCACCGACCGGTTGCCGATCTTCTCCATGGCCCTCTCCCCGAGGGTCAGGGCGGATATGCCCGGGGGACAGCTGAGGCACTTCTGGGAAGCCGAATAGGCTGCATCGATTTTCCATTCATCCACAAAGAGGGGTACCCCGCCCAGGCTCGATACCGCATCCACCAGCAGCAGGGTGCCATGCTTGCGGCACAGATCCCCTACGCCCAGGAGTGATTGCCTCACGCCGGTGGAGGTCTCTGCATGCACCAGGCAAAGGATCGCCGGTCTGTGCTCCCTGAGCGCCATTGAGATCTCCTGCCTGGTAAAAGATTCACCCCAGGGTTTGTTGAATGTGGAGACCACTGCACCATATCGTTCTGCCATTTCGGCCATGCGCAATCCAAAATAGCCATTGACCCCCACCAGTACTTTATCGCCCGGTTCAACCAGGTTGGCAATGGCCGCCTCCATGGCAGCACTGCCTGTACCGCTGACCGGGAAGCATGTGGAGTTATCGGTCTGGAACAGGTACCTCAGCATCTCCTGGTTCCCGTCCATGATGTCAATGAATTCGGGGTCCAGGTGCCCCAGGAGCCTCGTGGCCATGGCTTGCATCACACGCGGATGTGCATTGGAGGGTCCGGGGCCAAGCAGAAGCCTCGGCGGCACATTAAGCTGGGAAAACGAATTCCTGTGGGTATCTGAGACTCTTGGTTCCATAAGATGCAATGGTTAAATCCGGCACAACAAAGAGCATAAAAATAATCCTTCAATTGGTGCAAAGCAAGGAAATCGTCAAATTGCACTGGCAGGGCGATGCAGGCCGGGTTACGAGGCAATTATGCCCGTCAATGCTTGGATGAAGAGAGAATATTTGCTAGCTTTCTACGATGCTAGGAAGAAGCGTGGTGCGCTTCATCATATTTCCATTTAAACCAGAACAACAACCTTAGTATGAAAACCATTCCAATCCTGATGATCATGCTTTCGCTCATATCCTGTATCCGGGATAAGGAGGGAACCACAGAACAAGGAACCACTCAAAACACAGAAGCAATGTTTACACCCTTAGAAGGAAAAGTAAGGATCATGAACCTGGATCCGGGACACTTTCACGCTGCCCTGGTGCAAAAAACCATGTATGACGGGGTGGACCCTGTGGTCCATGTGTATGCACCAGAAGGACCTGAGGTACAGAGCTACCTGAACAGCATCAAGGATTACAACTCCAGGCTGGAGGATCCCACCTCATGGATCGAAGAGGTATATACGGGTCCCGATTTCCTTGAAAAAATGCTTGAACAGAAGCCGGGAAACGTGATGGTGGTTTCCGGGAACAACGCCAAGAAAACCGAGTACATCCTGGAGACCGTCAGGGCCGGGATCCATGTGCTGGCTGACAAACCCATGGTGATCACCCCGGATGAGTTCCCCATGCTCGAGGAGGCATTCCAGGTGGCCCGAAAGAACGGGGTGCTGCTTTATGACATCATGACCGAGCGGTACGAGATCACCACCATGCTCCAGAAGGAGCTCTCACAGATGCCGGATATTTTCGGTGAACTGGAACGCGGCACCCCTGAAAATCCGGCCATCACCAAGGAGAGCGTGCACCACTTCTTTAAATATGTATCGGGGAAGGCGCTGGTGCGCCCCCCGTGGTTCTTTGATGTGGAACAACAGGGAGAGGGGATCGTGGACGTGACCACCCACCTGGTGGACCTGATCCAGTGGGAAGCCTTCCCGGGGGTGGTCCTGAAAAAGGAGGATGTGGAGGTCACTTCAGGGAGGCGGTGGACCACCGACCTCTCCCCGGAGATGTTCCTCAAGGTAACGGGGCTGGAGCGCTATCCTGCATACCTGCTGAAAGATACCGAAGGGGATCTCCTGAAGGTTTACAGCAACGGCGAGATCAATTACACACTGAAAGGGATCCACGCAAAGGTCTCGGTCATCTGGAACTTCCAGGCTCCCGAAGGAACCGGTGACACACACTATTCGGTCATGCGCGGGAGCGGATGCAACCTGGTGATCCGGCAGGGAGAAGAGGAAGGGTACAAACCCCTGCTCTATATCGAAACTCCGGATCTGGCCGATCCCGCCTCATTCGGGTCACGCCTGGAGAAGGGGGTCGCTAAGCTGGCCTCCACTTACCCGGGCATAGGATTGAAGAAACTGGAGAAAGGCCGATGGCTCCTTGAGATCCCGGACCATTACAAGGTGGGACATGAAGCCCATTTCGGACAGGTGACAGAAAAATTCCTGGAATATCTGGGCTCCGGCCACATTCCCGAATGGGAGGTCCCGAACATGATCGTGAAATACTATACCACCACCCGGGGAATGAAGATGGCCATGGAATGATCCCGGCTCCCGGGGCACTCTCCCCTGTGGGGTAATTAATTCAATATCCAGCCATGAAGCACCTGATCCACCACCACTCCGCGAAGCAACTGCCCCACCCGGCCTGGATGCCGGTCCTGGTGATGCTCCTTGCAGCACTCCTTGTGGCAGGTTGCGGCACCCCAACGGAACCGCCGGTCATCTCGCCCTTTGCGAACCTGGACACCATCTGTACCAACGACTGGTGGAACCGGGGGCCCAACCCGATCCTTGATGTGAAGGTTGAGCGTGACCGGGTAGTGGCTTTCGGCCTCTATACGGTCTCGGACAACACGCTGAAGATCAGCGCCCAGCTTTATCCCCTCTATCCACAGGAAACCAGGACGGTGAGGCTGGAGATCCTGGCGAACGGCTCCTGGAAAGAGATCGGCCGCGAGGAGGTCAATGACATTGGATGGTCAGCCCTTTTCAGGGTGGAAAACTGGAACAGCGCAATGGACACGCCCTACCGGCTGCGGCACGGAGAACGAGCCGTCTACGAGGGGTTGATCCGGCGTGATCCCCTGGAAAAGGAGGAGATCGTCCTGGCCGCATTCAGCTGCAACAGCAACCGGGACAGGGGCGACCGTGAGAGCTATATCCGGAACATCGAAGCCCTGGATCCCGACCTCTTGTTCTATGCCGGGGACCAGTCCTATGACCATACAGAACACACCGCCGCCTGGCTCCTTTTTGGAAAGCAATTCGGGGAGACCTTCCGGAACAGGCCCTGCATCTGCATCCCCGATGATCATGATGTGGGCCAGGGAAACCTCTGGGGTGAGGGTGGAAAAGTTTCACATTCAATGGGTTCCGATGATGGCGGGTACTCCTACCACCCCGAATATGTAAAAATGGTGGAACGCTGCCAGACCGGTCACCTCCCCGATCCCTTCGATCCCACCCCGGTGGAACAGGGCATCGGTGTCTATTACACCAACCTGGTGGTAGGGGGGATTGATTTTGCCATCATCGAGGACCGCAAGTTCAAATCCGGGCCCAACGGCAAGATCCCGCAGCAGGGTCCCAGGCCCGACCATATTTTGAACCCTGACTATGATCCGGCATCCATCGACCTGGAGGGCCTGGTCATGCTGGGTGACCGGCAACTGAATTTCCTGGACCAGTGGGCCGGGTGGACCGAAGGCGTGGCCATGAAGGCAGTGCTCTCGCAGACGGGATTTTGCGGCGGTGCCCATCTCCACGGCAGCAGGGTGAACCGGTTGCATGCCGATCTTGATTCCAATGGATGGCCCCAGTCAGGACGCAACAGGGCGCTCAGGGCCATTCAAAAAGCCAGCGCGGTGCATATCGCGGGTGACCAGCATATTGCCACGGTGATCCACCACGGCATCGACCGGTTCGGGGACGGACCCTGGGCATTTGTGGTGCCTGCCAGTGTAAATAACTACTATAAAAGGTGGTGGTGGCCCGAAGATGAACAACCGGGCATGCAACATGACCCGGAAAACCCCCTGCCCTGGACAGGGGATTATTTCGACGGGATGGGGAACAGGATCACCATGGTTGCCTATGCAAACCCTGAGAATCCTTCTGAAGGGGGCGGGTTTGGACTGATCAGGTTCAATAAACCGGCACGTGAGGTGACCTTCGAGTGCTGGCCCCGTGACGTGTTCGTGCTGGAAAAGGGAGCCAGCCAGTTTCCGGGATGGCCCGTCACCATAAAACCTGAACCATGAGAAGATCCATCCTCCTCCTGCTCCTGCTGGGGGCATTCACCGGCCATGCCATCTCGCAACTGATCCCGGCTGAGCGCCGGATCCAATGGGACCCGGGGATCCCGGGCGGGATCCCGGATATCAGCGGTCCGGTGGAAAACATCCTGGATTACGGGGCCGATCCCACCGGGGTGGCGGACAGCAGGGAGGCCATCGCCAGGGCCATGGTGGCAATGCCTTCCACAGGCGGGGTGGTATTCATCCCGGAAGGTACCTTCCGGGTGGGAGACAAAATATCCGTGGGAAAGGATGGTGTGGTGTTCCGCGGCACCGGCAGGAAATCAAGGCTTCTCCTGGAATTCGACGGGGATGCCATCGAGGTGGTCACCTACCGGCGGGGTGCATGGCAACAGCTTCTCCAGGGCGCTTTCAAAGATTCCCTTGCAGTGACCGTTGAAGACGGATCCCTTTTCAAACCGGGTGAATTTGCCGAGATCGAGCAGGACAACGATTCCCTCCTGATGTACACCAATCCCGACTGGATCGTCTCCTGGGGGGAGAATTCGGTGGGGCAACTTTTTGAAGTGGAGGCAGTACAGGGGAACCGGGTGACCTTCAGATCCCCCGTCCACCTTGACTTTTCCACGGAGCTGAATGCGCGGATCAGGCCCCAGGGATTTATTCGGAAGGTGGGATTCGAGGAGCTCTACATGGAGAAAATGACCCCCGGCGGCCATACCCTGATCTTTAAGAACGCGGCTTACTGCTGGGTAAGGAACGTGGAGAGCAACCACACCCGGAGGACCCATGTGCACCAGACCACGTGCCTTGGGAACGAAGTCAGGGAGAGCTATTTTCACCGCTCCTTTGACTATGGAGGGGGAGGAAGCGGATACGGTGTGGAGTGCGGCTTTCACGTCACCAATACCCTGGTGGAAAACAACATCTTCGATTCGCTCCGCCACGCCATGATCATCCAGGTGGGCGCCAACGGGAATGTGTACGGATATAACTACTCCATCCACCCGGTCCAGGGGGATGGAGAGACCAACCTGAACGTGGGATGGACACCTCCGGATATCTCCATCCACGGCCACTACCCGTTCATGAATCTTTTTGAAGGAAACGAGGTGGAAGAGCTGGGCATCGGTGATTACTGGGGTCCGGCCGGACCCGGCAACACCTATTTCAGGAACAGGTTGAAGGGGGACGGGATCCTTTACTATGATGCATCACACCGGCAGAATGTGATCGGTAACCTGACCACTAAAATATCCGATTCCTCCGGTAAGAGCGAACAGAAGCTGGAGCA
The DNA here is from genome assembly GCA_024640885.1 of Bacteroidota bacterium. Taxonomy (GTDB): domain Bacteria; phylum Bacteroidota; class Bacteroidia; order Bacteroidales. The sequence goes on from JAHEEC010000004.1 coordinate 37,784, forward strand.
CGGGAACGTGGTCAACGGGAGTACGCAATGGGATCCCGGGATCCCTGAACGGGAGCTGCCGGGGTCCTATTACCTTGATTCGGTTCCGGATTTTTTCGGGGACCTGGACTGGCCCCCTTTCGGTCCGGATGTGGCCTCACCCGTGAAGTTGCCTGCCCAGACCCGGTTTGAGAACCTTCCCTTCCTGAATGTGGCCCCTGACCGGGATCCGGTGCCTGCCTATGAGAAACTTGAGTTCACCATCGATAACGGAAAGAGCTATGACAATCCCTTCGATCCCTCGGAGGTTGATATTTCGGGCCGGTTCATCTCCCCTTCCGGGGATGAGGTAATGATCAATGCATTCTGGGACGGGGGCGCCTGGAAACTGAGGTTTGCTGGCGGTGAAACGGGACAGTGGAGCTACACCGTTGCGGTATCGGACCGGGATGGCAAAGAGGAGATAAAGGGCCAGTTCCAGGTCACCGGTTCCGGCCAGAAAGGATGGATCCGCCCCTCCGAACAGGACCCGCACTACCTGGTCCACGATGACGGCAGCCCGTTCTACGGGATCGGGATGGCAGTGCCCTGGCTGGTATACGACGACCGCTACTACGACCAGCCTGACCTGTTCTCCGGACTCAGTGGATACGGCGTGAATTTCATCAACTGGCTCTTTACCAGCTGGGACATCCTGCTCATAAGGGATTCGTACCAGGCTTTCAGCATGGAGGATGCCGAACGGTTTGACCTGCTGATCGCCGATGCCGAAGCGCAGGGCATCAAACTCCTGCTGGGGATCTGGATCCACGACCTCCTGAGGGATGCACCTCATCCCTGGAGCGGATTCTACGACTGGAGCTCGAATCCTTTCAACCAGCTCACCACGGCGGATGGATTCTTCAGCGACTCCACCAGCTGGGAGTTCCAGAAGAATTATTACCGCTATATCATTGCCAGGTGGGGTTACTCCTCCTCCGTGGCCATGTGGCACCTGGTGGCGGAAATCAACGGGACCAATGCCATCTATGATCCCTATGCCATGAACAATGATGAAAGGGGCTGGCACAACAGGATGAACCGTTTCTTCAGCGAAAACGACCCTTTCGGTCACCCCACCTCTGTGTCCGGAAGCGGGGGGTATGATTTCGGCAATGGCTGGGAGATCACCGGGGTTCCCCAGGCCCACGAGTACCCCTACCCCCGGGACCGCATCAAAGAGAACCCCGACCGGATCGCTTACTGGTCCGACCGGCTTTTCAAAGGGTACCAAAAACCCGCGCTTATCGGCGAATTTGGCAAATATCTTTACGAGGAGGGGATCTCCGAAAGTTTCCTGCACAACGGCATCTGGGCCGGGCTGATGTCAGGTGCCGCCGCCACCCCCCTGCACTGGTGGGGCGGGCAGATCGCCTCCCGGCCGGAAAATTTCAGCACCTTCAACCAGGCCATGCTGGAGCAGTTATTATACCTGAAAACCTTTGTGGATGGAATTGATATGGCCGCCCAGGGATTCACCTCCCTCTACAGTGCACCCGAAGGGGAGCGCATTCTCCTGTCGGGGATGCCCGAAGGAAAAGCATATGGTTTGAAGGGCGATTCAATCCACCTCTGCTGGATCTACCATGTGAACGAGCGCTCTGCCACCCTCTTTTCAGGGGTCGGGATCGAGTTACCCGGTCTCCCCGAGGGAAATTATGCCATAAGTTTTTACGACACCTGGAGCGGGGAGTGGGCCCCCCCGGGAATGGAGGCAGAGACCGTGGAGGGAGTTCTCCAGGTCGCATGTCCCGATTTCACCGGAGACCTGGCTTTAAAAATCGAGTATGCCGGCCCCGCAGGCGGGACAGGGACAGTGCACCGGGGAGGCCAGGAGTTCCAGATCTTTCCAAATCCCTGCAGTGCTACCCTCTTTATCAATGGATCCCGGCATGTACGCGCCCTGCGTCTTCTGAGCGTCACCGGCCAGCTCCTGGCAGAAAAGCATGCGCCCCGCGATCCCGTGGACCGGCTGGACCTTACCGCTTTCAGTGAAGGGATCTACCTGCTTGAGATCGAAGATGCCTGGGGAAACAGGCACAACTTCAGGATCCTGCGCATCTCCTGATGTTTTGGATCAACCGCCCCACAACTGGGCGGCGAACCTGTTCTTTTTCACCATGGCCCCGTACTCCCAGGGCGGAGCGATACACCGTGGGCACCAGTGTCCCCCCTTCAATACCGCATGGGGGGTCATGCTGAAAGGGTGTCCAAGGCTGCATACCCAGTCAAGGGAAAGGTTCATTTCGCCGTTCCATCCTGCACTGACCAGCGACCCACCCCTGAAACGGGCCGCCTGTTGCAGGTCATCCTCCGTCAGCTCCTTCTTGGACTCCGGGTATCCATGGTCGAGCCTCCGGTAGGACTGGTCCACGTCAAGGGAGGGCATGGGGCCTTCCCACCCGGGAATGGCCCTGAAGGCTTCCACCGAACCAAAGAATGCATTGATCTTCCCGGTGTCGCCCTCCCTGATCCACCACAGGGGTCCGTGTTCCCTTCGGGCCAGTTTTTTAAGCTGGCTATGGGTGGCCCGCTGCACCATCCACCTGAACGGCGGCAGTTTTTTATTGAGCCACGCGGTGACTTTGAGGGTCAGGGGAAGTTGCTGCCGTACCTCCTCATAAAAATCCTCCATGGTTTGTCCGCCCCGCCAGTGACCCAGGTAGTCATTCAGCACGGAGGCATCCTCGAAGTACTGCATGTGAAAATTCTTCAGGGCGAACCACTGCCTATCCATGGCTTTCCGGTAGTCGATGCCCAGCATCAGGTAGATCCTGCGAAGGAATTCAAGGTAGGTGGTCCGGCAGCCTGGCCCGCCCGAAATATTGTAGTACCCACCCCAGAAATCGGAATCCGCGGGGAGATCCAGGCAACGGACCAGCAAACGTCCCGCATCCCTTGCCGTAACATTTTCCATCATTGAATGTAGAGGCTGGTGGAACATGATGGGGTCCATGAGCGAGAAGAGACCCGGGATCATAATAAAGGTTTGCCTGAGTGAAACACGGTGTTTGATCCCTGACTGCATCACGCACAGTTCCCCCTCGATCTTGGAGAGTGCGTAGGTGTCAAAGACGCTGGGCACGATGGGATCGCCCGTCCTCCCCACGTGGACAGGGGGCAGCCTGTCGCCGTATTCGGCCACCGATCCGATGTAGACCATCCTGGTGTGTTCCGGGTCCCGGGCCTCGATGGCCTCTACGATATACCGCGTGCCCCTGGCATTGACCAGGTTTGCCATCTCCGGCCTTCGGTCGGCCTCCGGCGAGATCAGCGCAAGGGTGTGCAGGCACCAGTCGATCCCCCTGCAGGCCTCCTCCACATCGGCCCGCTCCAGGACATCGCCCCAGACGATCTTTAATCCATCGCTTTCCACGGTACCGGCTCCCCGGATGGGAACGATGCCCGATTGCCGTTCATAGGTTGCAAACTGTTTTTTGTTGGCCCGGGAAGGGCGCAACAGGAGGACAATCTTGTAGTGTGTCCTCTTTTCCCAAAGGAGCCTGAACGCCTCGGAACCCATGGAGCCAGAGGCTCCGGTCAGCAGCACCACCTGGCGCGGTCCCGCTGCACTTTCCATTTTTTCGTTTCTGCCGGCTCCGCTCATTTCAGTCCCAGCTCCTCTCCATTTTCGAGGAGCCTCATTGACTCCTCCACACGGCTTGCGACAGTGCCCGGCCTTTTGGCCATGTTGATCCAGATGTTATACTCCCGCTGGCACCTCTGGCTCAGTGCAAAATAGTGATCCCTGGCCACGGGATGGTCCTGGAATGCCTGCATCAGTGCCCCTGGCAGTTCATCATTCACCTCGGGAGGGCTCACCACCCGGTCCCACCTGCCATTTTCCCGGGCCGCCTCTATCTTGGCCATTCCGTAAGGGGTCATCCTCCCGGCCAGGATGAGCTCCTCCACCTTCTTCTTATTGATTTCCGACCAGTTACTGGTCGGTTTCCGGGGTGTGAACTTCCGGGCATATTCCAGGTCATCGATCCTGAGCACCAGTGAGTCAACCCATCCATAACAGAGGGCCTCGTCCAGGGCTTCCTGGTAACTGAAGGGTACCGGTCCCGATCCCTTCTTCCTGAAGACGAGCCACACACCATCCGATCTATGGTGGTTCTCCTGCAGCCACGCCTTCCATGCCAGGATGGAGCCTGCACGCAGCTGCTCCAGGGGGTTTTTCTTATTCATTTCTGAGGGCATCATAGATGGAGGCATCCTTCAGGGAGGCCCTGGTGATCAGGTGGATCCAGGCCCAGCCATTGGCCAGGAGGATCACAAGCCAGGCTACAATGGCGGTAAAAGAGGTCCCCGTATGGGCACTCAAAATGGAGGGAAGGGTGGCCACAATGGCTGCCAGGAAACCTGTCCCAATGCCCGTCAGCAGCAGGATCATATACTCCCTGACCACCAGTTTCCTGATCCGCTCCCGGCCAAATCCCACGGCTTTCAGCAGGGCCATTTCCTGCTTCCGCTCCAGGATGCTCCTGGAAAGGACCACCACCAGGCCAAAGGTACCCACCAGCAAGCCCAGCGCACCCATCACCATAAATATGGACAGGTAGGTATTGGTCACCGAGTTGAATTCGGAGAGCCGGGTGGCCGTCAGCTGCATCTCCCATCCCAGGTCCCTCATACCCCGGTAGAGTTCCGTGCTGATGGCCGCCGTATCGGCTGTTTCTCCCCTGACCAGGAATATGTTTGTACCGCTGCTCTGGGGAAATTGTTCCAGGAACCTGCTGCCGGAGATGATCACATTGCCCTGGAAGACCGACGGGGCCAGTCCCCCGATCAGCAACAGCTTCATGGTCCCTCCCCCGGCATTGGTGTAAAGCAGCGTATCACCCACCTCCAGTCCCAGCCCCCACTTGATCACTGTTTCATCGGCAATGGCCGGGATGAGCCCGCCGGGCAACACCTGGTCCAGCGAGCTCCAGGGATGCGCTTCATCCAGGAAAGGGGTGCGTGTCAAAAAGGAGAAGCTTCCGTCAAGCCTCCCGGGGTCCACCCCCAGGATTTGAGGATTCACCACCTTGTTAAGATTCAGGCAACTGGCATCATCGCCGGAGGCAACCCTGAATTGCACGAATGAGGTGTTTCCCTCCAGCCCGAATTCATACTGAACCGCCGGATCATTGAGCTGTTTGAGCACAGGTACGGTGGATTCTGCGTAATAGAGGAATCCCCCGGTGCCACTGGCCGGATCTTCCGAATTCCTGAAAAGGTCCTTCCGGTTGCTTCCCGTGGATACCACCAGGAACGCACCGATGGCAAAGAGGATCACAATGGTGATGCTCCTGGTCCGGTTCCTGAGGGCATTTTTCCAGCTCAATCCCCTGAGATCGAATCCCCGCTCCTGCTCCTGCTGCAGGCGTCCCAGGTACCACAGGTAAAAAAGCACGGCCGAAATGAGCAATAAACCGCCCGCGGCAAAGAATACCGGCACATTGACCACCTGCCCGCCTGACAGTTGTGAGATTATTAGCCCCGCCGCGGCGATCCCGGGGAGGAGCGCACCAAGGGCAATGAAGAGCTGACCGGTGATGAATTTCCGTACCGGCCCTCCGGTTGATTTTCCACTGGCCCGGTGGGATATAAAATGCCGTTTCAACATCCTGGACAAAGGGATATAGAGTGCCAGCACAGAGATGATCAAGGTAAGCACCAGGCCGGTAGCCAGGGTGGAGGCCCTCACATCCATATGCATCATTTCGGTGCGCACCACATCCCTCCAGACTCCGTTCAGTGCACGGAAAACCAGGTGATTGTAAAGCAATGACAGTGCCACACCGGCCAGCCCCCCCACCAGGGCAACCACCAGGCTCTCCGCGGCCATGACCCGCCTGATGATCTTTAAGGGGATCCCCATGACCACCAGCGTCCTAAGCTGGCTTTCGCGGCTCTCCAGGTTCAGCAGGAAGAGCAGCACCGTGAGAAGGACCCCTGCCAGCAGGAGAAAGAAACTGAGCCCGCCGAACAACTGGCTGAAATCCACCCCGCTCCCGGCGGCATCAAATCCCTTGGTCCTCACCGATTCCAGTGTAAATCCAAGGGATTGGGGATCAAACCCGTCAAGGATCGACGGTACCCGCAAAGCGGCATCCCCTGACCCCATGTCAAACCTGAAGGCAGTGTAAGTCCCAAAACGGTTCTTCCACATCTCCACCGCCTGTGAAACCTGGATGTAGGCTTTGGGGATCCCGGCGTAACGGTCCCAGTAGTCTTCATCCTTGTCGCGGATCTCCTCCAGGGTGATGGGTACACCCGTATCCCAGTCACGGCAGTTCCCGGCATCGGAGAGTCCGGGCAGGTCCGGCATCAGTTTCCTGTCGGCGAACCTGCCTTCTATGGGGACCACTGACCTGACCACAAAACCGGAGGTGATCTCGGTTAATTCACGAAGGGGCCCCACCACGAAATAGGTCAACCGGATGGTATCCCCAACCCCTGCGGAAAGGTCTTCGGCAAGCCATTCATTGATGATGATCTCTCCCGCCTTCAGCCACTGGTCGGGCAAGGTGGAGACAAATGAGTAAGGGGTGCTCCTGCCGGAAAAATCAAGGTGGTTCACAAAGTAGGTGATCAGCGGAATTCCTTCCGGCGTGATGTGATCCAGCTGATCCGAAAGGACATTATCAATGAATACCCGGTCGCTGGTCACCGAAAGCTGCTGAAGGCCGTCAAGGTATTCCATATTCAGTCCCGCGTCCCGGGCTGAAAAGGATTCCCGGATGACCTCCCGGATCTCATCTTCACCCTCTCCGTCCTTAACCTCCAGCAGCAGTACATTGATCCTGCCGGAGAAATCCATGAGCTCCTGCATCCTTTGCAGTGACAGGAACACATTGAAGGGAGCTGCCTGGGAGACTTTCAGGTTGAACCTTCCCAGCATTGCCTCCCCGGCTATATCAACCACCACAGCCCTGAACGGGACCACCTCCTCCGCGTCTGAAACAAAGGGCGCATTGAGCGGGATCAGGGAAGCCCGGTTGATCCTCAGGAGTATCTCGTCGCCGATTCCGAGGTTGAGCCTGCTTGCCAGGTTGGCACTGATGATCACGCTGTCACCGGAGAGGGAGCCATAGGTTCCGTCCAATCCGGCCATCCGGTCAAAATCATGATCCACCCCGATCACCTGCAGGTTGTTGATCCTTTGCTGGCCCCCTGCAGCCACGCCGCTTCCCTCCTGGAGCAGCAGGGATGAAACGGGCACATTCAGTTGCCGGGAAATCTTCCCGGAAAGTTCACCTGTAAAATAGCGGTCCCCCGCTTTCAATACGTGGGTTACATTGCCAAGGCGGTATTCCACGATCCGGTTGAGGCTGTATTCCACCGAATCTCCCACCATCAGTGCACCGGTCAGCACCGCTCCACTGATGGCCACACCAAGTGCCAGCAGGAGGTTTTTCTTCCGGTAATAGATCAGGTTATTCCTTATGAGCCTCAGGATCTTCATGTGCGGGCTTTGTTGCCGGTCAAATCTGTTCCAGGTTCCCCTTTCTCAATTCCAGGGTCTTCCCCATTCTTTTGGCCAGGCTGGCAGAATGGGTCACCAGCAACAGGGTCAATCCATCCTCACTGTTCAGTTCCAGGAGCAGGTCGGCCATCCGCTCCACATTTTCACTGTCAAGCGCCCCGGTGGGCTCATCGGCCAGAAGCAGGGCAGGATTGTTGATCATGGCCCTGACCACTGCGGCACGCTGGCACTCTCCCCCCGAGAGTTTTCCCGGAAATTTGTTCCTGTACTCCCAGATGCCTACCCGGTTCATGAGCGCACCTGCCCTATCAATTTTTTCCGCCCGCAGGCTTTTATCACGTTCCACAAGGGTTGGAACAAGGATGTTCTCCATGAGCGTGCACTGGGGCAACAGGTGGTGGAACTGGAAAACGAACCCGATGCTTTGATTTCTGAAACGGTCCATCTCCTGCCTGCTGTAGCCCGTGATATCCTTCCCGTTGAATTGGACGCTGCCCGTATCGGGATGATCCATCCCGCCGATCAGGTTCAGCAGGGTGGTCTTGCCGGATCCGGACGGGCCCAGGATGGCAATGTGTTCCCCGTATGAAACTTCCATGGAAAGATGATCCAGGACAGGCTGAAAGCCCGGATCGCCGGGTTTGCCAAACCCTTTGCTGACATTCTCGAGTTTTAGAAGCATAATGCGCTTTAATTGGTGACCTCCACCGGTGCCCGGGCAGCCGATTTTACGGCGTTCTCGTAAACGGCCACCATGCGTTCGGCCTGGACATCAATATGAAAATGCTGAAGGACCCCTTCCCTTCCTTTCTTGCTGAGGCGATCCATTTCATCGGGATCCGAGAGGATCCTTTCAAGGGACTGTGAGAGCGATTCCGGGGTATTTTTGTCATAGATGATCCCCCCGCCCGTAAGATTCACAATCTCCGGGAAAGCCCCCAGGGCGGGCTGCACCACCGGTACGCCGGATACCATGCATTCAAGCAGGTAGATCCCGAATGCCTCGCCATTGCGAACCGGGACAGAGACCACTGAAACCTTATCCAGGAACTCCCTCAGGCCCTTCTCCTCAAACTCCTCGTGAAACTCCACCTGGCCGGTAAGGTGGTGGTCTTTCAACTTTTTCCGGATCTCTGCCAGGTGCCTGCGGTCATCCCCGGTGGATCCCCCCGTAAGCACAAGCTCCACATCCTCAAAACCCGCTTTTTGTTTTAACAATATAAAGGCATCCACCAGGATATCGGTCCCGTTTTCATGGCACATGCGGGAGATAAAACCGATCTTCCGCTGCTTCCCGCTCACCGGATTATAATGATAATCCTCCGGATCCACACCAATATGCACGCTGGTCAGTTTTTCCTCGGGGATCTCCATATTCTTCTTCATCACCCCGGCATAATATTCACTGACCGCGATGAAGGAGGTGACATGCTCTGACTTCCTGGACATCAGGCGCCATACACTCTCACGGGCAGATGGTTTCATTACATCCACCCAGACATCTTCATCCTGCAATGAGCAGATCACGGGCACGTTGGTCCGTTCAGCCAACCTGTGGGCCAGTCCAAGCAAGAGTGCATTGGAAAGGTGGATCACGTCGGGATTGCAATTTTCGACGATCCAATCCACCATTTTTTCCAGTTCCTCCTTTTGCTGACCCTCTTCACCCAGCAGCATGTTCACGGTCATCTCTTCCAGTCCGCTGGCCCTCGTGGATCCTGCAAATTTCGAAGCCAGCTTCAACATGGGCTTTGCATTCAGCAGCCTGTCAACCCATTTCGGGGCTCTCCTGAAGATGGGGAAGATCTGTTTCAGGTAGATGCTTATGGCCCCGTAAAATACAGGGATCTCCCTGCTCAGGTCATGTTCATCGGCGAACAGGGGCAGGTACATGGGGATCTTTACCACCGTATGGTCTGATTTTCTGAGGGCCATCACGTACTTGGAATCCCTCAGGCAGTTCCCGCAATAAAAACTGCCCCCCGATCCGGGGATAATATGCATTATTTTCATAGCCTTATTTTTTTCCGAAACAATAGAGCCGCCCGTCATCACCGGCCACATAGATGCGCTGGTTGACCACCGCCGGATTGGCATTCACAGGAGTACCCAGTTCATAACTCCAGACCGGGCTGCCGGTTTTCAGGTCCAGCAGGAAGATATCGCCCCTCATATTGGCTGCCAGCAACCGCTTGCCAACCACCACCGAAGAAGCGTCCACCCTGCTCCCGGTATTGTATTTCCAAACCAGTTCACCACTCCTTTTGTTCAGGCAATAGACGAATTTATCCTGGTTCCCGATATAGATATGATCCCCGTATACCGCTGGTGATGCCAGGAAGGGCAGGTTAGCCTGCTTGTTTTCAAATACCCAGCTTATTTTCTGGTTCAGAAGGTCCACTGCCGAGAAACGGCCGTCATAATCCCCCACGAATGCATGATCGCCGTCGATGCAAGCCGAGCTTGCCACGTAGGTGGAGATCGCAAGGCTCGATCTGGATTTACCGGTGAGGGCATCCACCAGGTGCAGGTAGCCGTCACAACCGCCAAATACGGCCATCCCGTCATAGAGTGCACAGGCCCCATTGATGAAATTATCAGTCTCGTATTTCCACAATCCCTTCCCGGTTTCCTGGTCCACCGCATGGAGGTAATAATCGTAACTGCCCAGAAGGATCACCTTTTTTCTTCCGCTGTCATACAGCACGGGTGATCCCATGATCTGGTTGTCGGTCTTGTAGGTCCACCTGATGTTCCCGGTTTTCAGGTCCACTGCATTGAGTGTGCCGTCAAGGTTTCCGGCGTAGGCTACCCCGTTGACGATCAGGGCCGGGGCCTCAATGCTGTTCCCTGTAACAATTTTCCAGTTGAGGGTGCCGTCGGCATTGATCCCGTAAAGGCTCCCGTTGACGGTCCCCACCACGATGATCCCGCCGCATGCCACCGGGGCGGCCTTGATCCCGGCATCCAGCCTGAAGTTCCAGAGCAGCTCAGGTTTATCGGTAAGGGTGGCCTGGCTCACTCCTGTAAGTTCAGGATCCCCCCTGAAATTTGCCCAGCAATCAGACCCCTGTGCCATGAGCGGACCAGGAACCAACCACATGCCCGCCCCCATGGCGAGCCCCAGAGCCATCAAGATGTTGCGGCCAGACCTTTTGCTTCTCTTTATCAAACTTTCCACTTTACAAACTTTTCACTGTTCAAACTTTACACTTTCAGACTCAGCGCCCCCGTGGGGCACGCCACAGCCACCTCCGCAGCTGCCTGTTTCAGACCACGGTCAAGGGTCTCGTGAAAGGGGATCCCCACAACTACCTCAAATCCCCTGCCAATAAATGTCAGCCCCAGCTCCTCCTTATAGTTTTCGGTGATCCGGACGCAGATCCCGCATTTGATGCATTTGGATGGCTCATAGATCACCCGGTCATGCTGGTCCTGCTTTGTGCACAGGACCCGCTCGTCGGACCTGTATTTTTTCTGGTCAGCCCCGTAGGCATCGGAATAGATCCGCAAACTGCACTGGTGCTGGTCACGGCAATCGCAGTGCAAACAGCGTGCGGCCTCCGCCATCACCTGCCCGGGGGTGAACCCGGCTGAAAGAAGTTCAGGCTCGATGCGATTTCCAGGGACCGATTCCTTGAGGTACTCTGCATATTCGGCCGGCAACAGCTTCCCGAACCTGGAGTTGAATACGAAGGGCTCGCCCTTCACGCTCTTCCCCGAGAGGAACTGGTCCACGCTGAATGAAGCCTCCTTGCCCTGTCCCAGCGCCCGGATTGCCATTTTTGAAGGCCTCAATGCGCTCCCCACCACGAATACCGCCGAACCGTCCACCTGGTAGGTATTCATATCCGCTTCCACTCCCCTATCCTGCATGGGAAGTCCCCACCCGGAGACCCCGCTTTCGCCTTTCCCAGTGGCCACGATCACCGCATCATTGGCCTTGAGAAGGGCACTAAAACCATCACTGTCGACCTCTTCGTTGAACCTGAAGGCCACCCCCGTCTTCGCAATTGTCTCTATTTCAGTATCGAGAACAGCAGGCGGAAGCTCCCCTTCCCCTACCTCTTTGCGCATGCTGCCTCCTGCCTTCCCGTTGCGGTCAATGACCGTACACCGGTGTCCTTTCAGGGCAAGATGGTAGGCCGCTGCAAGTCCCGCAGGACCCGCTCCGATGATCACAACCTTCTTCCCGGTGTCGGGCATGGCAGAGGGTATCCAGTGGGTCTCTTTTTCCAGGTCATGGTCCCCCGCCGCCCTTTTCAGAAGGCAGATGGACACTGCGCCGTCCATTGGTTTTCGCCGGCAGGCCCCTTCGCATGGGGCCGGACAGATCCTGCCAAGCACAGAGGGCAAAGCAATGTCCTGTTTGACAACTTTCATGGCCTCGGAGAATTTTCCTTCGGCCAGCAACCTGTTCATGCGCGGAATGTCCATATGGGCCGGACAGGTGACCTGGCATGGAGCCTCACAATCCCCCACATGCTCACTGAGCATCAGCTCAAGAGATGTTTTCCGGGCATCGAAAACCTCCTCATCCATGGAAATGATATCCATTCCCTCCTCCACTGACAGTGAGCAGGACGGGATGATCCTGCCGCTGTTGCGCTCCTTCACCACGCAGACCATGCAGGAGGTAAAGTGTTCCGCATTCTCCAGGTAGCACATGGAAGGCACCTCCGCGCCTGTCTCCCTCACCACATGCATCAGGACAGCGCCTTCTGCGGCCTCAACCTCCCTGTTATCGATTTTTAGCTTCACCATGTACCTGGTTTCAATTACCTTATTATCACAGCATTTTCGGGACATACCTGCCTGCACCCGTCACACTGGATGCACAGCTCATTGTCCACCACATGTTTCTCATGGGGCTTGAAAGCGATGGCATCCACCGGACAGTCCTGGGCGCATAATGTACAGCCAATGCAGTCATCCGTAATCTCATATTTGATCAGCGCCTTGCATCTCCCGGCCGGACACTCCCCCCTGATGTGGGCCTCATACTCTTCCCTGAAGTACCTGAGGGTGGAGAGGATGGGATTTGGCGCCGTCCTGCACAGTCCGCACAGGCTCCCTTTCCTGGTCCATCCGGCCAGGTGCTCAAGGTTTACCAGGTCCTCTTCAGTTCCCTTGCCGGCGGTGATCTTTTCCAGGATCTCAAGCATCCGCTTGGTTCCAATGCGGCCGAAACTGCATTTACCGCATGCCTCATTCTGTGTAAAAGTGAGGAAATAGCGGGCAATATCCACCATGCAGTCCCTGTCATCGAGCACCACCAGTCCCCCGGAGCCCATCATGGCCCCCACCTCGCTGAGGGATTCGAAATCGATGGGTGTATCGGACTTCCAGGAGGGCACGCACCCCCCGGAGGGGCCACCGATCTGTACAGCCTTGAAACTCCTCCCGTCGGCCACTCCCCCTCCGATCTCCTCCACCACTTCCCGTACGGTCATTCCCATGGGAACCTCGATGAGCCCGCCCCGGGCCACCTTGCCTGCCAGTGCGAAGACCTTGGTGCCCCTTGATTTCTCGGTGCCGATCCGGTTGAATGCCCCCGCCGAGTTCTTGATAATATAGGCGATCTGTGCAAATGTTTCTGTGTTGTTCACCAGCGTGGGCTGTCCCCACAATCCCTTTACCGCAGGAAAGGGGGGCCTGATCCTCGGGAATCCCCTTTTCCCTTCAATGGATTCCATGAGGGCGGTCTCCTCCCCGCAGACAAACGCACCGGCGCCCTGGTATACTGTCAGATCAAAATCGAACCCGGTCCCCAGGATATTTTTTCCCAGGTAACCCCCGGCACGGCAAATTTCTATGGCTTGCAGCACACGGTTTACCGCAAGGGGGTACTCCGCCCTGATATAGAGAATCCCTTCCCGGGCCCCTACGGCATAACCTGCGGCGATCATCCCCTCCAGGATTCGGTAGGGATAGGATTCAAGCAACATCCGGTCCATAAAGGCCCCCGGATCCCCTTCATCCCCGTTGCAGATCACATATTTTGTATCGCTGCGGCTGGCAGCCACCATCTTCCATTTTTGTCCCGTGGGGAACCCGGCTCCTCCCCTTCCCCTGATCCCGCTTTCGGTGATCTCCTGGATCACCTGTTCGGGGCTCATCTCCTTCAGCACCTTTGTCAATCCCCTGAATCCGTTTCGCTGCTTGTACTCTTCCACATCAATGGGATTGATGACCCCCCTGAATTCTGTGGCCATGGGCACCTGCTTTCCAAGGAAGGAGGAGACATGCTTTTCCCTTACATCAAGGGAATACCTCTCCACCCCGAGCCACCTGCTGTCATCACGGACCGAATCGGCGGCCTGGAGCAGTTTGCCGGAGATCCGCCTCAGGAACCCCTTTGGCTGAAAATGATTTTCAACGATCTGCTCCACATCGGCAGCCTTTACCTTTGAATAGAGGGTGGGCTCCCCCTCTGTGGGTACGATCTCCACCAGGGGTACCTGGTGACACATCCCCACACACCCCACATGTTTCAGCTTCACATTCAGACCCTGCCTGTCGATGGTATCCCTCAGGGTATCCCTGATCTCATCGCTTCCGCTGGCCACGCAGCATGAACCCAGGCCGATCCGTATCTCTCCCTTCACCTCGCTGCCGTCGGCATATTTGTACCGTTTCTTCTTCCCTTCCGTCTTCTGGCTCTCAAAATCACGAAGGATGGAACCCACACTGGAGGTGGTTACATGTCCGTAGGTCACCTGGTCGATCTGGACCACCGGGGCCAGTGTGCAACATCCCAGGCAGTTGACTTTTTCAACCGTGTAGCTCCCCGAAGCGGTGGTGTCCTCATGCCCCTCAAGGTCCAGTTCCCGTTTCATGGAGTCGTAGACCTGCTCGGCCCCCTTTACGTGGCAGGCGGTTCCCACGCACACCTTGATCATGTGTTTTCCTGCGGGTGTGAACCTGAACTGGGAATAGAAACTGGCCACACCCACGATGCGTGCCGGAGTGATCTCTGATATCTCGCACACCCTCCTCAGGGCCTCTTCCGGAAGGTAATTATAGCGCTCCTGTATGGCCTGTAACACGGGAATCACCGCATTCTGGCTCTTCCCCAGCTTCTCTATGATCTGATCTATATCTCTTAACTCAACTTCCGCCATGTTCCCTTGCTATCTCCCAAACTTTCAACATTACAACTTTACAAACTACTGGACTTTATGACTTTACTTGCTGTCACTGCCCGATGCCATAGAGGTGGCTGTCACCCCTGAGGTATACCATCCCGTCCGAAAATACCGGGAGCGCGTACCCCGACTCACCCAGATCCGGTTCACCAATGAGCGTACCCGACCGGTCGGCTTTCAGGATGTGCATCACACCCCCCACATCCATGGCATAAAGTTTTCCATCGGCGACCATGGGCGAGGAATAGAATCCGTCATTGAACTCCTTTTCCCAGACTTTCGCGCCCGACTTCGCATCGTAACACACCAGCACTCCGTAGCTGGTGGCCACCCATAGCAATCCGTTATAGGCCACGGGACTGGCCACCTCTGCCAGGTATTCGTCATCCTCCCAGGTAAAGGTGGTTCCCGCCTGGGGCTTTACGGCCACCAGCCTGGCATATTCATTGGTGGCAAAGACAAGGCCCTCTCCATATGCAATGGAGGGTGCCACTTCGCCCATCATGGCCTCCACTTTCCAGATCTCGGCGCCGGTTGCCAGGTCGTTGCCCATCACATAGGGATCTGCCGAGGTGACCACCTGAATCTTCCCGCCCGCCTCGACAAGTGCCGGGGATGCCCAGGAGATATGCACCGGCCGCTGCACATCCCACAGGGTCTCTCCGTTTGCCGTATTGAGGGCAAGCAACCTGCCCCCGCTGTTGGTATCATACTGGATCACCAGTTTGTTTTCCCACACCTGGAGCGAGGAGGAGTGGCCGTAATGGTTGCCGGGAACCCCCAGGTTCCTTCCCCACACCTTGTTGCCATTCAGGTCGAAGGCAATCACATCGCCGGTGGCAAAAATGGCATATACCCTTTTCCCGTCCACGGCCATGGTAGGTGCTGCCAGGCCCGTATCTTCGGTCACCTTCGGGGCAGTGGCCGGTGAACCCGGGATACCGGTGACCGCCTTCTCCCAGAGCAGCTGGCCCGTAAGCCGGTTGTAGCAGGCCACAATCCTTGACTGGCTGTCTCCTCCTGATATGAACAGCTTATCGCCCCAGATGACAGGCGAATTAAAACCTGGCTTGGAGAAGGCTACCTTCCATTTAATATTATCACCGGTGGAGCCGTTCCAGCTCACCGGAATATTTTTTGAGTATGAAACTCCCAATCCCTGGAATCCCCGGAATGTGGCATGGTTCTTCTTAAAATCCTCGCGGTTGAAAGGGGTGGAGGCGGCAACAGCGGCTGAGGGAGCCTGGTTTGCACCGGTCCCTTCATCGGGAAGTCCTTCCTGTCCTTCTGCCACGACTGCCACGGCCTGTCCCGTTTCGGTTCCAGGGGCACCGGCTAAAGCTGACGTATCCCCGGCTGTTCCGAATACATCGATCACCTCCACGCCTGTCTCCACTGGCGCGGCCTCGCCTGATGCGCCCATTCCCTGGTAACCTTTCAGATAATCATTGCTCACATAGGCAGCCACCAGTGAGAGCCCCAGGATTAGACCGCCCGAAAGGAACAGCCAGTACTGGGCGTTGGCCCTTGCTTTCAGGAGTTGTTCGGTAACCTCCCCGGGCTGCTCGATCCCGGACCGAAGGTCGGTGTGGACCTTCACTGAGACCGCCAGGATAATCCCCCCCACCAGCAGCAGCCAGGTACCGGTCCTGATCTGCCAGCGGGCTGTAAAGTATGCCTTGCGTGCCAGAAGGTCAAAACTCCGGATCTCTTCCTTCAACTCCTCGTTGTTGGGTTCCCCGGACAACCGTTCCACCAGGGCCACAATGGTCTTGCTTTCCAGGGGCTCATTCTGTTTCATGTGCCAGAAATTGAGCAGGAGAAGCAGGGCCACCACCCCGCAGAATATCCCCGATACAAGCGATGCCCTGTAGGCTATTTTCAGTTTTGTATTATTATCCATGCTTTACAACTTTACAACTTTACAATTTTGGGACTTTTTCCACCGGGCAAAAATCCATGCATCTTCCGCAGCTGAAACAATCCCCCTTGTGCGGTTCATAATCCTCCCTCCTCCTGAACACCACCTGGTTCATCAACGTGATCCCCAGTGCCAGTCCGATGAATCCTCCAAATGCCCAGCCTCCCTTTTTAAATTTATTGCGGATCACTGTGGCCCTTTCAACCAGCTGATCAAAGGTCTCCCCCGATTTCAGGAATGCCTGGATATCCAGGTTCTCCTCGTCCTGCCTCAACTCCGGACTCTTGATCATCAACTCGGCCAGGTACACATCATTATGAACCCGGCTCATGAATATGTGGGATTTGTATCCGATCCATCCCCCTGCGAGGGTAAGGACCGGGATCAACACGATATAGAGGATGAATTTCCTCAGGTTCCTTCTGGACACTTCCGGGCTCCTGTATTCCGGGTCCACCGGATATTCGATGGCATCAAAGGGACAGGAATCCTTGCAGAGCTTGCACTTGATGCATTCCGAAGGTGTAATGGAGAGGTGCCATTTGGAGAACCTGGAGAGCCAGCCCAGCAGTACTCCGTAGGGACAGAACACCCGGCAGTAGGGACGGGCATAGAACATTCCGAGGATCAGGAAGGTGATGCCCAGGAAGATCATCAGGAACGGGCCATCCATCCTGAAGATGCCCACGAAGGGATCGTAGCGGCAGATGATAAAATCGCTTCCGGTGGCCGCAAAAAGGATGGACAAACCCAGGTATATGACAGGGATGAATCCAAGGGTCTTCCTGATCCAGCTTGGAATGGAGATGGGATTGACCACCAGGAGGTCCTGGATGGCCCCAAGCGGGCATGCAGCCGCACAGAATGTCCTTCCGAAAAAGAGGGCGAAGAGCAGGGGCAGCAGGAAGAAGAGCAGTGCGGTCAGGGAGATGGCATAGGTGGGATCAAAAATGGAAAGGGCCACATTCTGAATGGCCCCGATGGAGCAGATACACCCGTCCCGGTAAAATCCAAAATAGGCCAGTGAAAAGAGGGAAAGCCAGAGCAATCCCTTCCGGGACCTTTTCCGGATGGCGAGCCAGGAGGCCAGGGACAATACTGCCAGCAACACGAACACGTCGAAATATTCCAGTGCAATGGCCCTGGGTTCCGGTGTGGTGGGGCTGGGTTGTACATACCCCGAATCAAATTCAGGTTTGGGAAACCGCTGCTGGGCGGCGAGAAAATTCCCGGCCAGCATGGAAAGCAGGAGCAGCAGGAGCGCAATGGTTCGGGTCCTTTTCCCCATATCAGCCCTCCTCCTCCTTGATGAAACTACCCTTGACCTTATAAGGTTCGTCGGCAGGAACCCGGCTGATGGCCTTTGACGGACAGGACCTTGCAATGGCACACTGGTTGCAGTTCAGGCATAGGTCATGCCTGATCTGCAGGTGCAAAGAGCCGTTCCCGAAAGAGGAGCAGCCTTTCACGCACTTGGCACATCCGATGCAAAGATCCTCGTCAATGACATATTCGAAATAGGGTTCCTCAATAAATCGGCGCTGGATGGCAGTGGTGGGGCACAGCTGGTTTTCCGCCCCGGTCTGAAGTTTTGCCCCGGGCTTAAAATATCCGCCACACAGGTCGCAATAGCCGCAAAGGTCATATGCATGTACACATTTTACTGCCGAATCGGCCTTGACACACTCGGTGGCGCAGCGGCCGCACTGGGTGCACTTGAAAGGATCGATCTGCCATACATAGTCCTTCCCCGTGGATGAACGGGCCAGGGTCAGGACACCGGTCCCGAGGACTGTCAACCCCAGGGTAAGCCTCACCCCGTTATTGATAAATTCCCTCCTGTTGTAACCCTTATCCTTTTTGTCCATAATTGCGGGTATTTTCTGCTTCCGGTAAATCACATCTCTTCAGTTTATTGCAGCTCCTGCACTGGAAGTCATCGGAGCACGCTTCACCGAGGACCACCTGTCTTCTTGACACCAGGATCCCTCCCAGTGCGAAAAGCACAGCCACCAGGCCGCCCCGGGCCGCACGGTTTAAGAAATATCTTCTATCCATTGCCTTTGGGTTCAAAAATTCTTACCATATCCCTGTCAAAATCAAGGGCATAAATGATACCCTGTGTATCAACGCATACATCAGGGGCCTTCCCCTCCTCCTTGAAGAGCCTGGGGGGAGCCACCACACTTAAGAGTTTCCCGGATTGGTCATAGATCTTGATCCGAACGATCCCCTTCTCGCTGGTGACAAAGGAGCCATCTCCCAGCACGGTGATCCTTGCGGGATTACAACATCCCATGAATCCTTCAATATCGAAGGAGGTATTCTCCCAGAAACCCCTCAACCGCCCTTCGTCGGTGTAATTTTCGATGGAATGTTTGCCGGGATTCACCACCCACAATTCCCCGAAACCATTCACCACCAGGTCAAAATTGGCACTGGGCACAATAAATCCGTGGCCATCGTCCGTTTCCGATTTGCCCTCAAATTCTCCCTGGATCTCCCCGCTGCTGTTATAGATTACCACCTTCCTGTTGCCTGCGTCTGCCACATAGACCCGCTCCCCCTTGATGGCCAGCGAAGTGACCACGGCACGTTCACCCAGTCCGCTCCACTGATCAAGCAGCAATCCGCCATGGCTGTATTTTGCCACAAAATCATTGTACCCCACATAGAGGTACTTCTCATCCGCGGCAATGCATGTGGAATTGGGCAGAATGGCGTAGAGGCCTTCAGGGGTTCCAGCCCTGGAGATCACCGCAAGCGAGGAATCGCACGCGATGAACAGGGTGTCATTAAAACAGCATATTCCGGATGCTTTAAGGGATCCCAGCGAAAAGTTTCGCGTCTCCAGGTGGGAGATAAGTTTTTCATCCACATCCCTGTATTGATCCACATCCAGGGCATATGGATTCTCTCCGCGCCGGTCGGGACGCTTGGTGAGGAAATCGAACAGGATCACACCGATGATAACTGCCAGGATCACAAGTACCACTATGGTCAGGCTTCTCTTTTTCATGGTTGTCCCCGTTAAATTAGATATCCTTATTGCCTTTGGGCTGCCATATCCAGGCAGACCATTGTTTTTGAATCCCTCATCACCAGGTATCCGTCGGCGATGGCAAGAGGTCCCCAGGCATCGTTCCCTTCCAGGACCCTGTAGCTGTCCAGTTCAATGTACTCCCGGGTACTGGGCCTGGCGATGGTGAGGGTGGCGTCGTCGTTCAAAATAAAGAGTTTGTTATCCGCAAGGATGAACGGGCCCAGTCCAAATCGCTTGTCCTGCCCGCTGGACCAGACGACTTTTGTAAAATCATCGGGATGAACGCATACCAGCTGGTTTCTCAGCGGCCCAGCATCCTTTGGAAGGATTCCCAGGAAGTACCCGTTATACTCCAGGGGGGTTTGTTGCTCGCAAGCAAGGCCGTCTTTGGGGGCATACTCTTTTAACACCTCCACATTGAACAGCTCTCCGGATTTGACCACCTTCAGCACCATGGATCCAGCGCCATACCCGGCTGTTAAAAATACCTTTCCGTCCGGCAAACAGACCGGTGATGGCGCCACCACCTGGTGATTCCAGGCCGTGGTCTGCCAGAGGATCTCTCCTGCCCTGGGGCCATCGGCAGCCACCCCGCAAACTCCCCCGAAGGCACTGTATACATACATTCTCACCCCTCCCAGTTCCCATGGTACGATGGAGGAATGGGACATTTCCCAGCCCAGCTCATTGGGAGTTTCCCACAATACTTCCCCACTCTCCATGTCCAGTGCGGCCATGAGGGATGTTCCGCCGAGTGCGATAACGGCTTTCCCTTCATCGATCAGCGGGCACTGCCCGGTGTACCAGAGCGGGATCTTGGCGCCATAATCCTTTTCCACATTCAGGCCCCAGAGGAATTCACCATCCTGCCTCCTCACACACATGACATGGCTGCGGGGACCGATGGTCAGGACAAAATCTTCGGTTATGGCAGGGACCGTGCGGGACATGCCGTGGTTCCTCTTCAGGTTAATTTTATACCCCCTTTTCCAGATCTCCCTTCCATCCACCAGTGAAAAGCATCGCAGGACGTCGGCCCGTTCAGTTTCATCATAATCCATCACGTAGACGGCTCCCTTGTAAATGGCAGCCCCGGCGTGTCCCTCACCCAGCTCGACCGACCACAGGATGTGCGGACCCTCAGCCGGGAAGTGATCGATGAGGGCAACTTTTGACTGGCTGATGTTATCAAAATTGGCTCCCCGGAAGCGTGGCCAGCTCTCCTGCAGGTCACTTTCAAGGGTTCCCATCTGTTCGAAATAGGCACCAATATCAATGTCGGCGATCACCCTGCTGGCGCCCCGGTTATCAAGCCCCGGCTGGGTGGTCACAAAATCATCCACCGGGTCACTGGCGAGCCACCAGCCAAGGGAAATCAGCCCTGCCAGAACCAGTGAACCTGTCACAATATTTGGTGCATTCACCCTCATCCACTTTATGACTTTATGACTTTGTAACTAATAAGCATATCACCATGCCGAACCAGCAACATCCCGTTATAGATGGCCGGTCTTGCCCAGTGCGGCCCGTTTCCTTCCTCAACCCTGAAAGTGCCTGTGACTTCAAATGCACCCGGATCGGCCTTCACAAGCGCCATATTGCCACGTTTCTCCTCCATGCAGTAAAGCATGCCGTCGGCGAAGATGATGGGACCTTTGTTGTGAAAATCACCGATCCACACGATCTCGCCTGTACGCCAGTTCATGCATACCCATTTGCCGCTGTTCCGGTCCGTGAAATTGGATCCGTACAAAAAACCATCCACCAGCACCACCCCGTGGTTTTGATTGTCAAATGTCCGGTCAGAGAATTTTTCTTTGACCGACCTTCCGTCAGGGGCAATCTCCAGCATGACCGATGGCACATCCCAGCCATTTGAGATCCAGAGGCAACTGTCCCTGTAGATGGGTGTATTGGCCAGGATGGTGGCATTATCCCCGTTTTTATCGAGAAAATTATACTGATAGGTCCACAGGATCTCTCCGTCATCGGGGTCCACTCCCATAAGATGGGTCTGCGAAGCGGTGATGACATACTCCTCCCCGCAATGCTCGATTAGGATGGGTGACATGTTGGAGCGATGTGCCCCGATTGAACCGGACTTCCATACCAGCCGGCCATTCATCTTATCCAGTGCGATCACGGTTGTGGCCGCGCCGCACGGGGTGGTGATGACCTTGTCGCCCACCAGGAGCAGGGATTCGGAAACCCCGAACATATCCCACTCGCTTCCATATTCCCCGTGGACATCCACACTCCAGATCTCCTCCCCGGTCCGTGCCTGGAAACACGACATCCTGTCCTGGCCCGAGAGTACATAGACCCGGTCGCCCTCGACCGTGGGTGTGCACCTCGCTTCGGGGAACGACTGGTTCCAGGCCGGACCGTAAGGCCTTTGCCAGACCATCTTTCCATCCAGGTCCAGGGCGCTGAGGTACTCAATGGTATCCACGGTACCGGTCACGTAGATCAGCTCCTTTGTGGCAACCGTGGATGAGAATCCCTTTCCGATCCCACCGGCTGTAAAAAGGAGCTCAGGACCCTGCTCCGGCCATTCCTTTATCAACATGGTATCCGGGAAAATCCCGTCCCGGTTCGGCCCCCTCCATTGGGCATCCTGCGCGGTCAGGTCACCGAACAAGGTCCCAAGGGCCATCACCAGGATGACGGAATTCCGCCTCAAAAAACCTATTTTACCAATCAGATACACTCCTTTATACTCCTTAATATTTCATCAATACCTCAATCAGCTTTTTACGTTGTAGGCAATGAGCGCATTGCCATGCCTTACATAGAGCACTCCATCCTGGATCACGGGATGTGCCCAGTGCTGTTCCGAGCCCAGGGTTACCCTGGTTCGGCTGATCACCTGGAACCCGGCCGGAGTGGCCTTTACCAGGGCCAGTTCGCCCCGTTCGCTGTAGCAGTAAAGCATGCCGTCGGCATAGATCACCGCCCCTTTCCCGATGGCCGTGGATGCATACATCTCCTTTCCGGTGTTCCATTCCAGGCAGCGCCATTCACGGTTGTTATCTCCCGATGCGTAAATATATCCGTCCACCAGCACAGCCCCGCCGACGCGGGTATCCAGTTTTTTGGTGGTCCAGGCCGGTGTCACAGCGCTCCCATCCTGGTTCAGTTTAAGCAGGCCCCCTCCCTGGCCATACCCGCTGAAGTAAAAAAGAGATCCCTCATGGTAAATGGGGGTATTTGGATGAACGGACCACTCGTTGGGCTGGCTTTGCTTCCACAGCGTCTTTCCTGTGGCCGCATCCAGCCCGATCAGGTGTGAAGCGGTGTGGGTGGCCAGGATCTTCCGCCCGTGATGCTCAAACAAAAGGGGCGTGCAGTAGGCCGACAGCTCTCCGTTGCCGGGGCTGGTCCAGATCAGCGCTCCTGTCTGCCTGTTCAGTGCCACCATGTTATTTTTCTTTCCACCGGGGGTAGCGAAGATCACTTCACCGTCCACTACAGGGGTTTCGTTCATACC
Source organism: Bacteroidota bacterium (assembly GCA_024640885.1). Lineage (GTDB taxonomy): Bacteria > Bacteroidota > Bacteroidia > Bacteroidales. The sequence goes on from JAHEEC010000004.1 coordinate 60,881, forward strand.
CCACTGGGTAATTGAACCATCAAAATCCTTAAACAGATCTTTGCTCCAAAGGATGCTGCCGTCCCCTTCGTTTAAACAATAGAGCTTTCCCAATCCACTCTCCAGGTATACCCTGTTCCCTGCAACCACAGGGGTACCCCGGGTACCGTACCAGCTTTCGGTAAATTCGGGACCGTAGGCTGCCTTATAGATCAGTTTGCCATTCCGATGAAATTTGAAAAGAAAACCGGTCCCGTCGATCATCCCGGTTACATAAACCGACCCATTGCTGACAGCGGCCGATGAGTGTCCCTGCCCCAGGTTCTCATAGGACCAGAGGATCTCCGGTCCGTCAACCGGCCATTTCGCCAACAACCCGGTTTCAGGATAGCTTCCGTCCCGTGAGGGTCCTCTCCACCGGGTGGGTTCCTGGCACAGCGTACTCACAGAAAGAAGGGTGGAGAGTATAAAGATGGATATTCTGGTCATCATCAATATTTTGTATAAAACATTATTATAACCAGCAAAATTAACACTAATCAGCAGTATTGAACGGTTTCAGAGAAGGAGCTGAAGTTATTCAGAATGAATCTAATCTGGCCTCCTTTAGAGGGTTCAAATAGCTGCAAATAATCAAATTAGAATTCGGGATGCAAAGGCGCATAACTCCCAACTATGCTGTTTTTAGATGAAATGTTTGGAAAATAAGCTTTAATTGTTATAAATTTGGCGTCTAACCATTTTGGATAATAAATCTAGAAATACCCGGTAAATTTTATTTAGTTTGGAATGACGAAAAAGGCACATTACGCCGTTATCGCGGGAGAACTTGCCCCTGGATCCAGGGTGTCGGATGAAAAGTTCAGTAAGATCCCTGATCTGATCCGTGCTTCATTCCAGGCCGTCAACAGGCTGGTTCCGGAGGAGGGAAAGCTGAAATACGAGATTATCAGGATGGATGAGTTCCTTGCCCTTTCCAATTCCCCCCTCCATGCATTGCGTTCGGTGATCATGTTATTCAGTGCCTTTCGCTTCCTCTCCTACCGGGAGCTGGCTGAAAGACTCGAACTGAAGATCTGTGTGGGGATCGGACCCGTGGAATTCGCACAGGAGCACCTCAGGGAATCCGATGGCACTGCATTCAGAACAGCGGCGAGCGGGATCGGGCTGATGAAACGGAACCAGCGCCTGAGCATCCTTACCCCTGGCAACACCCTGAACGCGGAGTTTGATCTTACCTGCAGTTTCATGGACATCATGATCCACGACTGGTCGGACGAGCAGGCAGAAGCCATGTTCCTTAACCTGACCGGCAAGAACCAGATGGAGATCAGCCAGATGCTCAACATCTCCCAACCGGCTGTGAACCGAAGGCTCAAAGCTGCACACTTTGATACAATCCACAAATTTATTGACCGTTACGAATACCTTCAAAAGAGCGAAAGTCAATCATGAAAATCACCCATTGGATCATACTTGGTGTTGCGATCACCCTGGCTACCTGGTTCATATACCGGACCAGGGAAACCCCTCCCAGGGTCAATACCAGCATCGATCTGAACTGGAGGTTCATCCTGGAGGACCCCACAGGGGCCGCCGATCCTGAATTTGATGATGCGGGCTGGCGGTATATAGCGCTTCCCCATGACTGGATGATCGAGCAGCCGGTATCGGAAACCAATCCATCGGGAACCGAAGGGGGATACTATCCCGGTGGCGTGGGCTGGTACCGAAGGACGCTCGACCTGACCGAGTACCAGGATATGGATCAGTTTTACCTGCTTTTCGAGGGCGTGCAGATGAATGCGGATGTCTACTTTAACGGGAAACACCTTGGCAAACAGGTATATGGATATTCCAGCTTCTATCATGACATCACTTCCCTGGTCCGCACAGACACCATGAATGTGATCGCTGTCCGCACCGATTGCAGCAATCTCCCTGTGGACAGGTGGTATTCAGGGGGAGGAATATACAGGCATGTGAGGCTGATCGCCACAAATTCAGTGCATGTACCCATCTGGGGAACCGCAGTTACATCCAGGATTGACAGTGCAGGAGGTGCCGAGATGACCGTATCGATGGATATGCTGAACGAAGGAAGAAGATCCCAGCGATTCGAGGTTCGTTATGATATCGTGGACCCGGGCGGAAGGATTGTGGCGGAAGGGAAGAGCATGGAATTTCTGGAGCCGGACTCCAAAGGGAGCACGGTGCACACTTTCCGGATCGAGGAACCGCTCCTCTGGTCACCGGAACAACCCAACCTGTATGAGGTGAACTGTTACCTCATGGATCGAAACAGCCGGATCGACCATGTGAAAACGATCCACGGGATCAGGACAGCGGAGTTCAATCCCGATAAAGGATTCCTGCTGAACGGGGAAAAATTGATAATGAAAGGCGTTTGCCTCCACCATGATGGCGGGGAGCTGGGTGCAGCTGTCCCGCTGGAGAGCTGGAAAAGGAGGTTTAACCTTTTAAAAGAGCTTGGGGTGAACGCCATCAGGTTTGCACACAACCCGCATGCACCGGAGGTCCTGGATCTTTGTGACAGGATGGGTTTCCTGGTGATCGATGAGATGTATGATAAGTGGGTGGGTAGCTGGCACGCAGATGATGAAGAGAGGCAATTCGAAGCCACCTGGGAAACAGATCTCGCCAACTTCATACGTCGCGACCGGAATCACCCGTCGGTGGTACTCTGGAGCGTGGGTAATGAAACCATGGAGCAACTGGATGATCCGGTGGCCGGGGTGGAACGGTACAGGAACCTCATGGCCCTGGTCAGGGAAATTGATCCCTCCAGGATGGTTACTGCTGCACTTCATCCAGGTACACCGGGGGATCATGAAGTGCCTTCCAGCATGATGTTCGTCTCCCCCGTTGTATCCTACAATTACAGGACGGACTCCTTCAGCACCTGGCACGAACAGTACCCTGACCTGGTATTTATTGCCACCGAAACCAAGGCTTACGGAACCAACAGGATGGTAGATTACCAGGTGATTGATTATGCCGACAATTCATGGAACGACATGGAAGAGTTTGTCGCCGGACAGTTCATATGGGCAGGGATCGATTATCTTGGAGAATCTGCAGGCTGGCCCGACAGGGGGTTGCGGAACGGATTGATGCTGACCAATGGATTTATCAAACCGCACTCATATTACATTGGCTCCCGTTACCGTGAAGACCCCATGGTAAAACTCACGGTAAAAGATTCGCTGCTGGCCGATTCACTCAACAGGAGTAAAAGCTGGCAGACAAGCTGGGTCGGGGCCCCGCTGGTGGATCACTGGAGCTTCGAGAAAGGCTCATCTTCCAAGGAGGTAGTGATCTTTACAAATTGCGACCGCGTGGAGTTGCGCCTGAACAACCATTTAATCGATACCCTTGAACGCAAAGCATTTCCGGATGGGGTTATCAAACGGCAGGTCCCCTATGAACCGGGTGAACTTGTAGCCCATGCCTTCTTCAATGATGAAAGGGGCAGGACCCGGATGGTATCCGATACCCTTATCACCGCTGCCCGGCCCTATGCCCTGGCCATGCAATCCGACCGGCAACAGGTCAGAACCCACAGTGGCGGTGTGGTTCATATTACCACAAAGGTGGTGGACAGCACCGGGGTGTTAAACCCGAACAGCAGTCACCTCGTCAACTATCAACTGGACGGACCCGGAAGGATCCGGGTAATCGACAATGGCGACCTGGCAGATCATACACCCTATGGCTCCTCCTCAAAAGAGGTCAGGAAGGGAAAGCAATTGTTGATCCTTCAGGCCGGCAGTGAACCGGGTGATCTGATCATCAGCGCCACCGCTGAGGGCCTGAGGCCTTCACAGGTAAAGATCAAGTCAAAGGAATAATCTTCCGGTATATCTCATTCCTTCCCCCACTCCCATCCTCTCTGGAGCTGCCCGATGACCTTCCCGTTCTTCACTCTATACCTTTCGACGGTATTGCGTTCCATGTCAAGGTCATCAATCAGGAACTCCCGGGTTGGATAGCATTTGCTTTTGGTGATGACATTGGTAATCACCACAGAGGTATCTTCCATCACAATGGTTGCAGAATATTTCTGATCGCCCCTGGGTTTGAACACATAATCTGTATAATGCTCCATCCCGAAGGTATAGTGTACATCAGTTTGAAGTGCATCTTCAAGCATATCGGAAGATTTGATGGTAAGCACTTTCATTGATAAATGGTTGAAAGGTATTTCACTTGTTATTTTTTTGCCGCTTTAATACCCAGGATCACGGTGGTGCCGGTGCCGGTTTTACTTTCAATATTCATCCAGCCACCGTTGGATTGAATGATCTCGTTGCATATTTTCAGCCCCAGCCCCGATCCTTTTTCACCATTGGTTCCGTTGGTGCTTACATGGGATCTGGCATCAAGCAATTTCCTTCTGATGGAAGAGGGAATCCCGATCCCCGCGTCTCGAATTGAAATCACCACCTCTCCTTTATCTTTTTTTGACGAGATGTAGATCGTTCCTTTTTCGGGAGTGAATTTTATGGCATTGCTGAGCAGGTTCCTGATTACGATGTACAGCTGGTCCCTGTCGGCCTCCAGGTAATGATCCTCACTCACGAAAACCTCAACTTTCAATTTCTTATCCTTCAACCCGATATTAACCAGGACCAGGCTCTCATCTATCAGATCTTTCAATTTGAACCGGACCATGGTGGCTTTCAGTTTTCCTGTCTGCGAACGTCCCCAGACCAGGAGGTTATCCAGGAGGTTATAGGTGGCCTCGGCGGAACTGGCGATCATCTTCAATAGTTCATCCCTCTCCTCATTTGAAACATCCGGGTTGTCGAGGATCATCTCCAGCGCCTGCCTGGCGTAGCCAATGGGCGCACGGACATCATGGCCGATGATGGCAAAGAGCCTGTTTCTTGCATTCATTGCCTCCACCAGGTCCCGGTTGGTGGATTCCAGCTTCTTCTTTTGCCCTTCCAGCTGTAACGACATGGATTGGAGTTCGGTAGTCCGTTCTTCCACCAGGTTTTCCAGGTTGTTTCTCACCTGGCTCAATTCAACGGCAAGCTTATCAGACATTTTCTGCAGGCGGTCTGACTTGTCAGCAAAAATGTAGGCATAGATCAGGAGGTAAATAAACATGGCGTAATGAATAACATACGGCGAGTCTATGAGATCAATCTCGACCAGCATATCATTGAGTGATCCGGCAAAGAGGACCATGAGTCCCAGTGTAAAGGCAGGCGCATGGCTTCTTCCCCGGTTCCAGGCCAGCAATATCACATAGAGGATTACCACACTGATGCCGATGAAAAGTGCAAAAAACCAGGGAAGGGTATAGGAAAACAGGCTGATGGGGGAAACCACCACCACCACAATGAAGATCACCGAGATCCACATGATGAGCCTGAAAATTAATTTTGGGAACTCTATGGGAAAGAGTGACCTGATCATCAGCGTAAAGAAAGGGGCAAAAAAGTAAATGATGAGGTATTCCAGCCTGGCCATGGTGAGCCCGTTCAGATTTATTTCATCCAGGATGGGCAGATCCAGGATCATTCCCACCCTGAACGTCATCAAAAGACAAATCAGGGAAAAGTAGAGCCTGTATTGCTCTGAACGGATCAGGTAAAGGCCGAGAAAATAGATGCCAATGATCAGAAATGCCCCCATCAGGAAATGCCCCCTGAAAAGCTCCCTGTCCCTGGCCTGCTCCATCTGATCGGGCAATCCCATGGTGATCCCTCCCACAATACCGCTTGACCTGTAATCGAAATTGGAAACCCTGATCAACAATTCCGCGGCCTGACCCTGGACCGTTGCGACAACCAGTGGCCGGTCGTACTTGATCACTGTCTGGTACTTATTGACCCCTGGAAACCCAAGGTAGTCGATCGCCTTCCCGTTCAGAAAGTATCCGGAGGCCGAAAATACATCCTTGATCCCGAAGGCAACTTCATCCACCCTTTCCGGCAGCAAAAGGACCAGCCTGTAGGTGGCAAAGCCATATCGCTCAATCTCGGGCAGTGCATACCGCAAACTGTACCATGAACCGGGGACTGAAATATAGTTCATCTCTCCGGTATCCCCTTCTATGGCGGGATTGAGCATCTGATTCCAGTAAAACTCATATTCACCCTTGAGTTCAACGGGACCCTGTTGTTTAAAATTGTAGTTCCTCAGATCAATCACGCCCTTCACGGCCACAGGAGATTCCTGCGCATGAAGCTCCAAAAGCGTGACAAAAGCAAACGCAAAAAAAGATATTAGGGTCCGAATTCTCATGGAAGAATTACCCATAAAGTTATGCTTTTTCTTTTATGATTGAATGATTTTTCCTGTGAACCAGGTTCAAAATCACCAGCGATGAAGCAATGATCAGCATCCCTGATATTGTTACAGGCGCCGGTTTTTCGGATTCCAACAGGATCCAACTCAGCACTGCCCCGAACAGGGGTATCAGGAATTTCCAGAAATTCAGATCAGATACTTTGATCCCGGGCCTCTTCAGCAGGACGGTCCATATGGAAATGGCGATTGCAGACAGCAAACTCAACCAACCAAGGGAAAGATAATATACTCCGGGCTTTGGAGCGGCATGCAAGCCTTCAAGGGGAATGGAAATGAGAAACAGGGCCCCGCCTCCGATGATCATCGAGGTGGAACTGATCACCAGGGGTGGAATCATTCCCTTTTCCCTGGCGATGATCACATTGGTGAACCCGGAGAGTATGTTAATGGCGATCAGCAGGGATATCCCCAGCAGGGCCACATGCCCCGTTGCCGACCCTGGATCCTTGGCCAGGCTGACCAGTGCCACTCCCAGGATTCCGAAAAGGATCACCAGCGTTTTTTTAAGGGTCATCCGGTCACCTGGCATGGTAAAGTGTGCCACCAGTGACACAAACAGGGGCTGCGATCCTATCAAAATCGCGCCGACAGCAGCCGGGATCAGGTTGATGCCCGTGTAAAACAAAGCGTATTGCAGGAATGTCTGGAGGAAGGCGATCAAAAGGATCATCTTCCATTGCATCTTTAATACCCGGAAGAAGGAAGGATTAAACCTGAAGGCCAGTGGAAATACCAGCAATCCGGAAATAAAGAATCGCGTGCCGGCAAACTGGAGGGGTGTGGTAAATTGCAATCCAATCTTAACGCTTGCAAATGCAGAGGACCATAAAATGCAGGCCAGAATTGCCAGAAAGGCTGTATTGAGACGGGTATCAGACATCCACCCTTTCCAGGGGATCAATCCCACAGCGCTTCCGGATAGAGACCGTTATCCACCAGGGTGCGAATGGCACTCAACACTGTGGGTCTATCCTCCTGGTAGGTAACCCCGAACCAGGATTCGGGGGTCTGAAGCACTGACATCCTGGCTTTCCCGGTATTGATCAGTTTGTCAACCACCAGGGGGATGTATAGTTCGGCTTTCGGATTTTCAATGTGGTCCTTAATGAATACCCTGAACACATCCTCAATGTGCGCAAAGAAATCAGGGGTGAAGCCAAACAGGTTCATGGAGACCGTGTCTTTGCGCTGCAGCGGATGAACAGATCCGTCTTCATCTGCGTAGACTATGTTTCCATCCTTCAGGAAAACTTTTGTGCGTTCAATCATGCCTTTGAGATAGCCCTGGCCATCCACCTGGCAAACACCACGTGCCACAGACCCGTGCTCTGAAACGGTTTTTTGGAGCTCAAACCCCACCATGCAATAATGGCCGGACAACTCCCCGCCGGACCGTACCAGGAAATCCCTCATGATCCGGTAGGATTCCCTCCCGTAAAAGTCATCTGCGTTGATCACTGCAAATGGTTCCTTTATGGCGTCTTTGGCCATCAACACCGCATGGGCAGTCCCCCAGGGCTTGACCCTGTTCCCCGGCAATTCAAATCCTTCCGGAATATTGTCAATGGACTGGATCACATAATCCACCTTCAGGTGCGAAGGGAACTTTCTCACATAACTGGCGCGGAATTCCTCTTCCATCCCCGGTGAAATCACAAATACAAAGCGGTCAAAGCCCGCACGGATGGCGTCGTAAATGGAATAATCGGTGATGGTCTCGCCCGAAGGACCGAATGGATCCACCTGTTTCATTCCCCCGTAACGGCTTCCCATTCCGGCAGCAAGTATTAATAAAGTTGTGTGCATGGCAAATTGTTGTACATATAATAGAACAGAAGCATAAAAGTACTATATGCGATTAAATTATTTGACTTAATTAAGAAAAGATTAAATTTATGCGCACCTGACTAAACTGACAACCTAACTAAAACTTCTATCATGAACAAAACAGCAAGCAAAAAGATCGGTCCGGCAATTCCGCTGATGATCGTCGGTGTCATATTCTTTATGATCGGATTCGGGGTGGGCATCAGCGGGTTCCTGACACCCGCTCTCAGGTCCGCCTTTAACCTCACCACCGGACAATCGTACCTGGTCACCGCCGCCATTTTCTCTGCATTTGTCATTTTTGGGCGGCCCACTGGATGGGTCATTAAAAAGATAGGCTACCGGCGATCCATGATGATTGCTTTCTTTGTCATGGCCCTTGGAATGCTTTTGTTCGTGCCCTCCTCCAACGCGGTGAGTTTCCCGCTGTTCCTGGTGGCTCTTTTTGTGGGCGGGATCGGGAATACGCTCCTTCAGGGTTCAGTGAATCCCTATATCACCATTATCGGACCGGAAGAAACCGCCGCCGTCCGCATGAGCCTCATGGGGATCATGAACAAGCTGGCCTGGTGGATCGCACCGGTCTTCCTCGGAATCTTTATCGATCTACAGGAGGTGAAGGTTGATGATATCATTCTTCCGTTTTACATTGTCACAGCGATCCTGGTTGTACTGGGTATTTTTGTCTACTTCGCCCCTCTGCCCGAGGTGAAAGCGGCCGGGGAAGATGACGAAGAAGGTGTAACCGCCGAATCAAGTTATGCAGCAGGTAAAACCAGCGTGCTTCAATTCCCCCACCTTCTCCTCGGGGTTCTTGCCTTGTTCCTTTACGTGGGTATCGAAACACTTCCCATGGCCTCAATCATCGATTTTGCACGTGCCACATTTGGTGATGTGGACAACCTGGAATCCTATGCAAAGTTCGTAACCCTGGGCCTGGTGGCCGGATACCTGTTTGGAGTAATCGCCATTCCCCGTTTCGTTTCCCAGACCAGGGCCCTGATCACATTTGCAGTGCTGGGTGTCCTCTCTACTTTACTGCTGATTTACCTGCCGCCCAGGTATGCATTTTTTGCCCTTCTTTTAGCCAGCTTCTCGAATTCACTGATGTGGCCCGCCATATGGCCGCTGGCCATCAAAGATCTTGGGAAATTCACCAAGGCAGGCGCTTCCATGCTGGTCATGGCCATCGTGGGTGGTGCTGTGATCCCGCTGATCTTCGGTTTCATTGTGGATGCAGTGAAAACCACCGAGCAGGCAGTGGTTGGGAATTACCAGGCCGCATACTGGATCATGGTTCCCTGCTATGTTTTCATCCTCTATTTTGCAATTTCAGGACATAAAGTAAGAACAAAGAAATAATTCATATGAAGCGATTATATATTGGCATTGACATAGGCGGAACCTCCATGGTGGCCGCAAGGTTTTCTGAGAGCGAAATGCTGGAACGCACCGAGGTCCGCACCGGATCTGACCGGCCGGCAGAAGAGATCATGGAGAGACTTTTCGGGGCCATTGAAAAGGTGCTGACTGATGAGGTTGTGGCCATTGGTGTGGGAATGCCAGGATTCATGAACACCGAGAGCGGCGAGATCCTGCAGATCAATAACATCCCGTCCTTCAGGGGATTTTCAGTGAAAAAAGCCATTGAGAAACGTTTTAACCTGCCTGCATTCCAAAACAATGATGCCAACTGTTTTGCGCTGGGTGAGGCCTATTACGGTGCCGGTAAAAACTTTCGAAACATGGTGGGCATCACCATGGGGACCGGGCTGGGAAGTGGTATTATCATTGACCGGAAAATTCATGCCGGACTATTTGGCGGCGCAGGAGAGGTGGGATGCGTTCCAATCCAGGGGGGAATTGGAGATGATTTCTGCAGCAATGCACTTTTTGTGAAGAGCTATAAAAAGGATGGGATTGACCTTTTTAATGAGGCCAAAGCAGGCAATAAAGAATCAGTCAAGGCCTTTGAGCATCTCGCCAGGAACCTTGGAGAATTATTAAGACTAGTCATGTATATTGTGGCCCCGGAAGCATTTGTGATTGGCGGCTCGGTCGCTAAATCATGGGAATTTCTTGAGAAACCCCTCAGGGCGGAAGTGGACAAATTCCTGGTTGAATTGATAAGCAAAGAGGTGAAATTGCTGCCGGCACAGTTGGACAATGCAGGTCTTTATGGCGCTGCTGCACTTTGCATCTCCCAGATGGATTAAGCATATGAAAGTAGAAGAAATCGCAAGAGAGTTTGCAACAGAAGGGAGCATTGGTGAAGTAAAATCACACAAGGGAGGACATATCAATGACAGCTATCACCTGGTGAACCAGACCGGGGACAAGCCCGATTACCTGCTCCAGCGGGTTAATCATTATGTGTTCAAGGATGTGGACCTGCTCATGAGGAATATGTCCATTGTGACCGAGTACATTGAGGACATTGTAGGTAAAGAGGACCCCGAGAACCTCTCAAGAAAGGTCCTCCGGATCATTCCCACGGTCCATGGAAAATCCTACTTCAAGGATCCTGACGGGAATTTCTGGCGTGTACTTAACTTCATTGAAGATCATGTGGTGTTTGAAAGGGCCACCGATCCCCGGATCGCCTATGAAGGGGCCCGGATGTTTGGGAACTTCACCAGCATGCTTTCAGGGATGGATGCTACAAAGCTCGGCTACACCATCCCCGATTTCCACAATCTGAAATGGAGGCTCTCCAACCTTAAGGAGAGCATTAAGGAAGATGCGGCCGGCCGGGTGAAGCTTGTGCGGGACGAGATCAGGTATGTGGAATCGAGCACCAAACTGATGAGCACGATCCAGGACCTGGGTGAGAAGGGGGCCATTCCCCTTCGGGTTACGCACAACGATACAAAAATCAACAATGTGCTGTTTGACAAGGATTTGAAAGGTTTGTGCGTGATCGACCTGGATACGGTAATGCCCGGTTTTGTCCATAGTGATATGGGGGACGGTGTCAGGACCTTCACCAATACCGGGGAGGAAGACGATGAAAACCTGGATAACGTCACCATGGACCTTGAACTCTTCCGTTCTTTTGCTACCGGTTTCCTGGATTCAACACGAAAAATCCTGAACCCCACCGAAATAGAGACCCTTGTGCATGCCGGATTGCTTTTCCCGTTTATGCAGGGGGTCAGGTTCCTCACCGATTATCTTGCCGGTGATGTGTATTACAAGATCAAACACAAAGAGCACAACCTGGTCAGGACCAGGGCCCAGTTCAAACTCGCACAGGACGGGGAATCAAAAATGGTTGTGATGCAGGAGATTATTAAAGGACTTGTTTGATGGGGTCATGATAGTTGAAAGAATACACGCTCTAAAAACCACGGCGCCGGCTCCCGGCACCTGGGAAGGAATCCACAGGATGGATCACCAGAATTGGCTAAAGGCTATAAGTGTAAGAGCCAGCTTTAACATCTACCACGACGGGACCCACATTTACCTGACCTATTTTGTGAAGGAGGAACAGGTCAGGGCAGTCAACACCGAATTCAATTCACCGGTTTGGGAAGACAGTTGCGTGGAGTTCTTTTTTTCTCCTCCGGGAGTCGGGGATAGCTATTACAATTTCGAATTCAATGCCATTGGTGCAGTACTGGGGGCTTTTGGGAAAAACCGGTACGAAAGGAATCCACTTCAGCCTTCAACACTTGAAAAGATCGAAGTCATACCTTCCCTTGGAAGAAACCCCCTGGGCTCCATTGATAAACCCACCAGGTGGAACCTGTGGGTCAAAATCCCAGTAAGCGTTCTCACGTTCAGTCACATCGAGGACCTCTCCGAATTGGATGCACATGGAAATTTTTACAAGTGCGGTGATTTGCTTGACCACCCACACTACCTCTCCTGGAAGCCTGTATTATCTCCTGATCCCGATTTTCACCTGCCCAATTACTTTGGCCAGCTCTCATTTATGTAGATTCTCTTCAATGAGTAATGCGCATGGCACGTACCCCTGAACAGCTCCAATCTGAAAAGCTTTTCAAAAAAATTTGCCGAAAAACAGGGACCACCATTCGTGACCATCATATGATTAATGAGGGGGACCGCGTCCTGGTCGGGCTATCCGGAGGAAAAGATTCAATGATCCTGCTGCAGGCCCTTGCGGAGCGGCGCCGGGCTATGCCCTTTGATTTTACAATCATTGCTTCACATATTGAGGCTGAGGGAATCGGCTACTGCATTGACCGGGGCAAACTCAAATCCTTTTGCGATGAACTAAAGGTGCCACTGCATTATCTCACAATTGAACCAGATTTTGACCAGGACCCTTCCAAGGCCGCCTGTTTTATCTGCTCATGGCACCGGCGAAAAAAACTATTCGCGCTGGCAAAGGAGCTGGAATGCAACAAACTTGCCCTGGGCCATCACCGGAATGACGCAGTGGAGACCCTGCTTCTCAATATGATCTACCACGGTTCAATCAGTTCCCTCCCCTACTCCCTGGAAATGTTCGATGGCCGCATGAAACTGATCAGACCCCTGATGGACCTTGATGAACGGATGCTTTCCGAGTACGCTGAATTAAATGATTTGGTGAAAGTGGAAAAAAGTTGTCCCCACGAAACAAGTACCCGGCGCGAGCGCGTTGGCCGGATGATTAAAGATATCGAAGAGCTTCATGGAAGGGGACCATTCAATATGTTCAAATCAATGGATAAGATCTTTGAAGAATATCTGCCTGGCAGATCCAAAGCATGATCCCTGAGATACCTGATGAGCACCTCCGGGGGCGGACTGAATTATTCCCGGGCATTTCATGCAATTTATGATCCTTATTCCCTAAATTGATAAAAATTGAACAGATCAAGATTACAGATGTTACTGATTTATTAACCCTTAAATCAAATACCATGCTTAACGAATTCAAAAAGTTCATCAACAAAGGCAACGTGGTGGAAATGGCTGTCGGCCTGATCATGGCAGTCTATTTTGGAGCCATTGTGAAATCCCTGGTGGATCATATTCTCATGCCTCCCATCGGGATGCTGCTGGGAAACGTGGATTTCTCAAATCTGAAGATAGTTCTTCAGGGCGCATCTATGAATGGTGACGTTGTAGTCCCGGAAGTAGCCATCAGCTATGGCTTGTTCCTTAATACGATCATTACCTTCCTGATTGTATCTGTAGCGATTTTCATCGTGATCAAAGGTTATAACAGGATGAAGACGGCTATGGAGAAGAAAGAGGCGGAAACCCCTGCTGCTCCCCCGGCACCTTCAAAAGAAGAGGTACTCCTTACAGAGATCAGGGACCTGCTGAAAAAGTAATTTTTTCGGATGAACCGAGAGCTGCGGATCACAGGAGACGGATCCCACACCATGTACGTCAGCGACATGGACGAATCCTATCATTCTAAGCACGGTGCCCTGCAGGAATCTGTTCATATATTCATTCGCAAAGGATTTCAAACCATTGAGAAATCCCCTGTACACATTCTTGAACTGGGATTGGGTACAGGATTAAATGTCATGCTGACACTTGCTGAGTCGGAAAAATCCGGATCTGATGTCTTTTACCATTCGGTAGAAAAATATCCATTGAATGCAGCCGAATTCGGAAAACTGAACTACGAAGCGATGATCGCCGGTCTCCCTGCAGGCAGTTTGATTCGCATGCATGAAGCTCCATGGGGGATTGATTTCAACCTATCCGATCATTTCAGGATGTTCAAAGAGCATTCCGATTTCAGGTCAATGGATCCGGAAGGAAGATTTGACCTGGTGTATTTTGATGCATTTGCTCCTGATAAACAACCGGAACTATGGACGCGGGAAATTTTCTCAAAACTTTTTGCCCTGATGGAGCCCGGAGCCATATTGGTCAGTTATTCTTCAAAAGGAGAAGTGCGACGGGTACTGAACTCATGTGGTTTTGAAGTGAGAAAAATTCCGGGACCTCCAGGAAAAAGGGAAATGATCCAGGCCATTAGAAGATAATTGTGTGTCTATAATATTTCTTATATCTTCGCACTCATTATTTTCCAAAACAGACACAAATGAATAACAGACACATTATCACGATTGTAGTAGTAGCGGTCGCAGGACTTGTGGCCGGATATTTTATCGGAGCAAGCAGGGGCGGTATTAGGACAGAGGGGCAGGTTTCCATGAAAAATCAATCCGACTCCCTCAATTACTTTCTGGGACTGAACATGGGATACAACCTTAAGGAAGCTCCATGGGAAGTGGATGCTGGCCTGATCAGCTCTGGTTTTGCCCAGGTTCTGGATGATTCATCCTCATATGACCAGGTAACTGCGGATGCCATCTTCCGGGAATTAAATATGGCCATTTCTCAGAGGGCAGCTCAAGAAGCTGAAGCTGCTGCCATGAACAACCTCGAAAAAGGCATTGCCTTTCTTGAAGAGAATAAAACGAAGGAAGGTGTTTTCAGCACCGAGACTGGCTTACAATATGAAGTAATTACCGAGGGTACCGGTCCCAAACCGGATGCATCCTCAACGGTTACTGTATTTTATGAAGGCAGCCTCATTGATGGAACGGTTTTCGAAAGCAGTTTTGAAACCCAGGATTCTGTGACATTTCCTCTTTCCGGCGTGATCCAGGGATGGACTGAAGGTGTTCAGCTGATGACAGTTGGATCAACCTACCGGTTCTTTATTCCTGCAAGCCTTGCTTATGGCCCAAGGGATACCGGTCCAATTCCTGGCAACTCGGTTCTTATTTTCAAGATTGAACTTCTGGGATTAGAGTAATACCCCATTAAAATTAAAAAAGGCTGTTCGTCAAAGCGAACAGCCTTTTTTGTTGATCATAGAGATCTGGATTGAGGCTTTCTTTCAATCAAAAACAATCTTCAACAGACAAAAGTATTTCCAAAGAAATGGTACTTTTGGCACATTTACATAACCCTAATTTCTAAAAGAACTTCAATTATGAGCTTCGAGATAAACGGCCGACTGGCAGAGAAATTCGAAACGCAAAAAGTCTCTGACCGATTCCAGAAACGTGAATTTGTCCTGGAGATCAAATCGACTGGCACCACCGGCTTTGAATTTGTTGACTTCATCAAATTCCAGTCTACACAGGATAAATGTTCCCTTTTGGACCAGTTCAATATCGATGACATGGTCAAGGTTGCTTTTAACCTGAGAGGTCGCAAGTGGGAAAAGGAGGGCCAGGTATCGTATTTTACTAACCTTGAAGCCTGGCGCATCGAAAAGATACAGAACGAGACCAGCGAGCCTTTCATTGATACTCCCGCTGAGGAGACTTTTCCAACTCAGGATGCACCCTTTCCCTCACAGCTCCCTGAGAATGATTCCGAAATTGATGACCTGCCATTTTGAAAACTTGAAAACATTAACAAACCCCTAATTAAAAGTTGGCAGAGGCATCAAATTGTAATCACCCTTCCTGGGAACGCTCACTCTTCACCTTTTCCGTTTCACCTGTTTTATAATACTTAGGGATCACGGTCCTCACTGGAATTTCACACTCAATGGTTGTACCTTTAAAGGAACTGTCACTCACAAGGATTTTTCCATTCATTGCGAGTATCAGTCCCCTGGCCAGCTTGTAGCCAAGTCCGATCGTATCGGAGGTATTATACCAGTCCTCTTCTATCTCAGTTGTTTCAAAGATCTTCCTGGCTCTTTCCTGTAACAGCATGTTACTGCTGTCTTTCACAGTGAAAACCAGTATATTTTTATCGGCGAACGAAGCGCCAATTTCAACGACTCCTTTCTTAGTCTGGGTCAGGGCATTTTCAATTAGACAGCTTAAAGCTCTTGACAGGCGCTGCTTATCTATAATGATCCGCGCTTCCTTGAATGCATCTCTCACATTCAGCAGTAACGCTACCCTTTCCCTGTTTATCCTGTACCGATCCAGGTTATACTGATCATAAAGTCCCCTGAGCAACTTGTAGATTTCAACTTCATCTTCCTTCAGCTTCAGGTTTCCCGTCTCGATCAGCGTAAGATCAATCAGGTTGTCCATCATGTTTAAGAGCGAATTGCTGTTTCTCGTGATATGGTTGATGTAAGCATCCCGTGCATCACCGTCCACATCCTCTTCTCCAAGCAGGTGAGAAAATCCAATGATTGCATTCATCGGGGTCCTGATTTCGTGGGAGATATTGGAGAGGAATCTGGTCTTCACCCTTGTCCCGTCTGACTGGAACTGTTTCAGGGTGTCCTCCAACCAGGCAATCTTCTCTTCAAGTTGCTTGGTATACTCCATTAAATCCTTATAATCAGGCTTCTCACTCATCATCCATCCATTAATCAGCAATAAATCAAAGTAATTTATAAGACCCACCTCACGCCGAGGTGTGGCCATTTAATTAACGCTTCATCCTTTTCAGGATCTTCTCAGCGTCACTCTGATAATAATGATTTGAAGAAGAAGCAATCATAGCCAGCTGCCTGCGGGCACGATCAGTTTCATCCATGGCCAGCAAACATCCTGAAAGGAACCATTGTGCCTTCTGAACATACAGGTTGTCGTTATGTTCGATAACCCTGTTGAATGACTCACTGGCATCCAGGTACTTAGTAAGCTCCATATTGGAAAGACCCAGATAAAAGTCGGCTTCCACCTTCTCTGCATTTATCACAAGCAACTCTTCAAACCGATCAACGGCCAGCTCAAATTCTCCTTTTAAGAAGTAATCCTGAGCCTGGTTCATTAAGAACTGTGTTGCCTCATTGTCGATAGAACGATTGGTGAGAACCAGTTCATAGGGTTTCATGTACTTGACGAAGAGATCACTATTGGACAACGGCCTTCCAAGGACCGTGGCCAGTCCAATTGCTACCAGCAATGCCAATGCTGCCGAGGCTGCATAGTGCCATGGCCTTGTAAAACGAAAAACCCTCCGTCCGTTCTCTGATCGTCGTGTTTCTTCTCTCAGGTCTGTCAACTGGGCCCGGAAATCCAACACCTCCGTGTCAGCTATGGCTTCATCCACCTCTTTATAGAGATCAAGATCAACCAACAATTCCGGACTGGCGTTGAGCTCCTGCTCAAACCTGGCCAACTCCTTCTCAGAGAGCTCGTTGTCCAGGTACTTTTGTAAAATGTGCCTGTCGCGTTTCATATCAGTAATTATTAAATTGGTTTCAAGGACCCAGGATCCCTGCATAACCACTCCTGGTTATCCAGATCGGAACCTGCATTCCCTGGAATGTACATGCACGCTTGCATGTGACCCAGAGTGTGCGCACCATTATGTGCGCTTTCATTTCCGGACTCCTTCTTTCGGTAGTCCGTTCCGCCTTTTTGCACCGGGATCTAAAACTCCCCGGTCAACTTAACGGATCAATATTTTTTGCAGCCAAAGACTGCTTATATTCAATTCAAAATATTCCTGGAAACTCAAACTACCTTTTTGGAGGTGTAAGCAAATCATGGATGGGATCACCGCTTGCTACATAACCACCTTTTAAATAATTAAGTTCTTTCTCCTGGATCTTGTCTTTTGCGAATGATGCGAGGTTTACATTTTTCATGACGTTTCAATTAGGGGTTTGACATCTGTTTGTTAATTGTTTTCAAGAGTTAATTCCCAAAATCCCCCAAACGTTACCCAGGAAAATCATTTTTTTTTAAAGATAATTTTATCAACCTTTCTATACCGTTGTTATTCAATATATTATGTCGATAGATTATTTTTTAATTTCATACAATTTCTTGCATTACATTACAAATATTAGTTCATTTACATATTAGTTATAAGTATGGGAAGGGCTACTTTTCTTCAGTATTTTGCCACAATATTTTTGATGGTTTGTGTCTTATCAAATTCTTTTTCTCAGGAGGAGATTGAAGAAGATTCAGTGCTATCTAACTTAGTATTCTTATATGCTACTAAAGGGTTTAATTATCTTCAGTTCGATTATAATCTTGATACAGCAGAATATTATTTAAAACGTGCTCTGGATCTTCAAACCTCATCAAACAGATATATTATCAATGAGAGAGTGGCAAACACTCATGTGCTTCTTGCATCATTCTACCGTAGAATTTTTAACATAAGTGAAGCAATATATCACCTTGATGAAGCAGAAAGGATTCTTAAAGAAAAAGATCCGAATAACCTACTTTTCGGTGATATATACCACAATAAAGGAAATCTCTACAAAGTAAGGAATGATGTATTTAGGACAAAAGAATATTACGAATATGCACTTGATTTCGTTACTAAGATAGGGTACAAGAATTCTCCAAGTTTTTCTTTTATTCTTTCCAACTATACGAATCTACTATTTGAAATCGGGGAATATGAGTTAGCTGAAGAATTGTTATCAAGAATGGATATCAGCAAATTAGATGTAAGTCCTGAGGTAGAATTAAGAATTCATCTGACAAATGCTGTTATTTATTCAAAATTGAACCAATACAATACTTCGACATATCATTTTAATGAAGCTAGAAAGCTGTTTGATAAATACAGTAATAATGAGATCTCAACTAGCAAGATGACATATTACTATAACATAATTGATTTTTATATTTATTATGACCAGTATGAGGAAGCACTAATTCAAGGAGATGAAGCACTATTGTTTATTGAGTCCTTGGATTCACATGCTGTTAAGAATAAAGCCATATATTTTTCAAACATTTATTATCGAATTGCATCCATTTATTTCAGATCAGGAAACAATAAAAAAGCTTTGACGATTGTAAAAAAAGGAATCGAGACTCTCAAAGTTTTCTTTGATGAATTATCATATCAAGAAGGAACTATAACATTAAGAAATGAATTTCAGTCTGCATTACCTGAACTATATATTTTACAGAGTCAAATACTGCTAGATAATTTCAAAGATTCTAACTCCATTGAAGATCTAAAATCCTCGTTTACCTTATATAAGAAAGCTATAGAAACGTTAGACTATATGAAGCTCTCCATGCAAAATGAGGATAGTAAAGTATATGCCACCTCCCAAATTTTAGAGGTATATAATGAAGCTATTTATGTTGGTATGCTATTGTATGAATTAACAAGTGAACTTAATTACTTGGAACAATCATTCGAATTCGCGGAGAGTAGCAAATCGTTTGCTTTATTTAGTGAAATAAAGAAGATAGAAGCAATGGAATTCTCTGGTCTTCCAGCTGAAATCAAAGCCAAAGAAGAGCGGATTGTAGGTGAGATACAGCATTATGAAGAGAACCTATATCAAGAACAATTGTTGACAGCTCCCGATATTACTAAGATTAAATCTCTTAAAGATAATTTGTTCCATCTGAACGCCGATTACGATAAATTGATGCATGAGATAGAGGTAAACTATTCTAGGTATTACGAATTCAAGTATAAACCAAAGTTTATAACACTTGAGCAGGTTAAGCGGGAGCTTCCATACCGGGATGCATTGATTGAATATGTTTTGACCGATACCATGCTGATCACCTATGTGGTTGACAGGAAGGGGATCAATGTGTTTTCGCAGCACATTGGACCTGAATTTGCCAGTGAATGTCTTGAGTATTACGAGCTCTTATATAAACAAAATTTTAGCACCGGGGTGCATGAAAACTACAAGAGGTTTGTCACTTTGGGAAGGAAGTTTTACCATATTCTTATAGAACCCTGCTTGCAGTATACCGACAGGAAAAGTTTCACCATCGTTCCGGACGGGGCCATTTCTTATCTCCCCTTCGAGGGATTGCTCACAAAGGATACCGATAGTGAATACATCAATTACATGGTGCTTCCCTACATGATCAGGGAATTTTCGGTGGGATACTCCTATTCATCCACACTTATGTTCAACGCCCGGCTCAAGACAAAATCGCCGGAGAACAAAGTGCTTGCATTTGCGCCCGGCTACATCGATACCTTGGACTACACCTCCCTGGAATTATTGCGTCAATCCAAGCCTGAACTAAACTACCTTGCGCCCCTTCGCGGCGTCATCAAAGAAGTGCAGAGCATCAATGAAACCGTTCCCTCAAGGGTATTTCTTAATGAAAAGGCCACTGAAGCCAGTTTCAAGAAATACGCATCCGATTACAATGTACTGCACCTGGCCATGCATACGATCATGATGGATGATGAACCGCTCTATTCATACCTCGCTTTTACCAATTTGGATTCAGGGGATACAATCGAGGATAACAAATTGTATGCATACGAGATCTATAATTTGAAGCTGAATGCACAAATGGCTGTGCTGAGTTCGTGCAGCAGTGGCTTTGGCAAGATGCAGAAAGGAGAGGGTATGATGAGCCTTGCCAGGGGTTTTATCTATGCAGGTTGTCCCTCAATTGTGATGACTTTGTGGCAGGTATCGGACCAACCCAGTTCAGAGTTGATGACTTCTTTCTACAAGTACCTCAAAAAGGGGAAAAGCAAGCAGGAAGCCATGCGGCAGGCAAAGATCGACTACCTCGAAACAGCGGATGACCTGACTTCAAATCCCTATTTCTGGTCCGGGTTTGTGGTTGTGGGTGATGGGCACCCCGTTTATCGCAAATCAGGGGTCGCATACTGGATGATCATCATTTCCCTGTTTATCGGGATCCTTGTATTCTTTCAATACAGGAAATCCTAAACACTTGAAAGAAGACCCCCGTCTACATAAATGGTATGACCGTTCACATAACTGCTTGCCCCTGATGAGAGGAAAAGCAGGGCCCCGACCAGCTCTTCAGGGTCACCCCACCGATTAACCGGGGTTCGTTGGCACAGCCATGCATCAAATTCAGGATTTTCATACAACGGCCTTGTCATTTCGGTTTTGAAATATCCCGGACCGATGCCATTCACCTGGATATTGTACTTCGCCCAATCTATGGCCATCCCCTTGGTAAGCATTTTCAGTCCTCCCTTTGACGCAGTGTAAGCCGCAATGGTAGGTCTTCCCAATTCATTCTGAACGGAGCCGATATTGATGATTTTCCCCGATTTACGTTTAATCATCGATTTCACAACTGCCCTGGCCACAATGAACGCTCCTGTCAGGTTGATCCCGATCACCTTGTTCCAGTCGGCATCCGAAAATTCTTCCAGCGGTGCGCGCAATGTGATGCCGGCATTGTTGACAAGGATATCGATGGGTCCGATTTCATTTTCGATCTTTGCCACTGCCTGTTCCACAATTTTGCTGTCGGTAATATCGAATGGGTATCCATGCACCTTCAGTGCATCGGATTCCAATTCCGCAACCTTTCGGGCCAGTTTTTCCTTGTCCCTTCCGTTCAGGATAACCGTGGCGCCGTGTTCGGCCAATCCACGTGCAAATGTGCTCCCAAGTCCTCCGGTTGACCCGGTAACCAGGGCAATCTTTCCTTCAATGTCAAATATGCTTTTCACTTTTTCCTGGTTTATTTTCATCTTTGAAATTATTTGAA